>RFGE01000020.1 GCA_003696105.1 Deltaproteobacteria bacterium
GCGTCGGCGGGCGGCGCGTCGGCGCCGGCCGGCGTCGACGTCTCCGTTGTTGGTACAACCCGTGGCGCCGGCGACGACTGAGCCGCCCCGGGCGCGGCGGCCGCTCCGCGCGACCGCGCCGCCATGCGAGCTTCATAGGCGTGGATCGCATCGTGACAGCGGGACACGTTCCGGAAACCGTGCACGGCCGCGACGGCGATCGCGGCCGTCATGAGGACGCCGGTGCCTGCGTCGTTGCAGTCGTCGCACGTGGCGAGACTCGACATCGTGGTCAGCGCCATCAGGGTGTCGACGATCGGGTAGCTGTAGCTGTCGGTGCAGGCCGGCGGTGCATCCTCCGGCCAGTACGCCGCCGGTCCCCGAGTGGAGAACGAGCAGGCGGAGGCGAGCGCCGCCGCGACGGTGATCGACAAGAGTTTGTGTGCGTGACGGGTCATGCCGCACTGCGGTGCAATGGTTGGACCAATCTGTAACCGGCGGAATTCTCGATGAATCGCCCACCGCAGTGCCCGGGTTTCGTCGCGGCGCCGTCGAATCTTCGACGCGGGCACGGCCGCCGCCACGCCCGACCCGCGCCGTCCGGGGGAGTGTGGTACATCGTCGCTGACATGGCCGCAGTCGGGGCGTTTCCATCCTTGATCATCCGCGCCGACGCGCTCGAACCCGTGGGCGCGTTCGCGCAGGCCCAGGCCGACTACCTGTCGCCCGACCCGAGCGCCGTGGCCGAGCTGACGGAACGGCTGCGCCGGCACGACGCCGGCGTCGTGGCCCACTTCTACATGGATCCCGAGCTCCAGGGCGTCCTCACGGCGGTCGACTGGCCGCACGTGCACATCTCCGACTCGCTCGCCATGGCCGACGCGGCCATTCGCATGTGCGAGGCGGGCGCCCGCACCATCGTCGTGCTCGGCGTGGACTTCATGTCCGAGAACGTGCGCGCCATGCTCGACGCATCGGGGTTCGACCACGTGCCGGTCTATCGCGTCGCCGCCGACCCGATCGGCTGTTCGCTGGCGGAGTCGGCGCAGCGGCCCGAGTACGCGGCCTACCTGGCCCGCGCCGCGCGAACGCCGCGGTCGCTGCACGTCGTCTACATCAATACCAGCCTGGACACGAAAGCGCGGGCGCACCACATCGTCCCCACGATCACGTGTACGTCGTCCAACGTCGTCCAGACGGTGCTGCAGGCCGCCGCGCAGATCGACGGCGTTCACATCTGGTTCGGCCCCGACACGTACATGGGCCACAACCTGCGCGAGCTGCTGTCGGGGCTCGCGTCGCTCGGCGACGCGGCCGTGCGGGAGGTGCATCCGGCGCACGACGCGGCGAGCGTCGCGGACCTGCTCGAGCGCTTTCACCACTTCGAGCAGGGCGTGTGCATCGTCCACCACATGTTCGGCGACCATGTGGTCGCGGCGGTTCGCGAGCAATGTGCCGACGCGTTCATCACGGCGCACCTCGAGGTGCCGGGAGAGATGTTCGCCCTCGCTCTGCAGGCGCAACGGCAGGGGCGCGGCGTCGTCGGGTCGACGTCGAACATCTTGTCGTTCGTCGCCGGCAAGGTGGAGCAGGCGGCGGCCGCCGGCGCCGGCGGGCGGCTGCGGTTCGTACTCGGCACCGAAGCGGGAATGATCACGTCCATCGTCCGCCGGGTGCAGGCGATCTTGCGCGAGCGGCGCGCGGCGGGGGCGCCGGCCGTCGAGGTGGAGATCGTGTTTCCGGTCGCCGCCGAGGCCGTCGCGGCCACCGACGACGCGGACCTCCGCGTGGTGCCCGGCGTGGCCGGCGGCGAGGGATGCTCAACCGCCGGCGGCTGCGCGACCTGCCCCTACATGAAGATGAACTCGCTCGACGCGCTGATGGACTTGCTCGACCGCGTGCGCCCCGGCGAGCCGGACCTGGCGGCCTACTTCCCCCGCAAGTACGTCGACCGCATCGGCGGCCGCACGATCGCCGACCTCGGCAGCGAGCCGATCTTGCACATGCGCCACTTCCAGCGCACGGGGACCCTGCCCGCCGCGCTCGTGGCCGACGTGCTCGGACGCGCCGCGGCGGCACACTCCGTCGGCTGACGATCCCGCCGGCGGCGCAACCGGGTCCCGAGGGCATATCGCTTCTCGGATCCTCAAGCGCCCGCGCGCGCGGCCGAATCGGATCGCGGAGCGGTATGGCCACGCTCGTTCCACACGCGCGCCGCCTGGACGCCGCCGCATTGCCGGCGAACGTGTTCGTCGGGCGGCAGCCCATCTTCGACCGCCGGCAGCAGACGGTCGGCTACGAGCTTCTGTACCGCACGAGCGAGGACAACCGCGCGGTGTTCGACGACGCCAACCGCGCGTCGCTGATCACGCTCGTCAACGCCGTGCTGGAAGTCGGCCTCGACCGCCTCGTCGGGCCGCGCGCCCGCGCGTTCGTCAACGTGACGCGCGACGTGCTGCTGTCCGAGTACATCGACGCGCTGCCGCCGCGCCGGGTCGTCCTCGAAATCCTCGAGGATGTCCCCCCCGACCGCGACGTGGTCGATCGGCTGCGCGGTCTGCGGCGCGCGGGCTATTTCATCGCGCTCGACGACTTCGTCCCCGGGACCGGACGCGACGAGCTCATCGAGCACGCGAACCTCGTCAAGCTGGACGTCCTCGGCAAGCCTGCCGACGCGATCCGCGCCGAGGCCGACGCGGTACGGCCGCTGTGCGGCAGGCTGCTCGCGGAAAAAGTCGAAACCATCGACCAGTTCGAGCTGTGCAAGGCGCTCGGGTTCGTCCGCTTCCAGGGGTTCTTCCTCGCCCGCCCGAACGTGGTGAGCGGCCGGCGAATCGCCGCCACCCGCCAGGCCGCGATGGCGCTGTTGGCAAAAGTTCACGACCCGCGCGTGAGCCTGCGCGAGCTCGAGAGCGCGGTGGTGTGCGATCCGGCCGTGAGCTACAAGCTGTTGCGCTACGTCAACTCGGCGGCTCTCGGACTGCGCGCGAAGGTCGTGTCGATCCGCCACGCGCTCGTCCTCGTCGGCATGAGCCGCATCCGCTCGTGGGTCAGCTTCCTGGCGCTGGCGGGCATCGAGGACAAGCCGCGCGAACTCGTCGTCGCCGCCATGGTGCGCGGCCGCACGTGCGAGTTGCTTGCCCGCGCCGCGGGCAAGCCGAACCCGGATTCGTACTTTGCCGTCGGGTTGCTGTCGCTGTTGGACGCGCTGATGGACCGGCCGATGGCGGAACTGGTCGACGGGCTGCCGCTGTCGGAGGACGTTGCCGGCGCCCTGCTCGAGGAGTCCGGCGAACTCGGCGCCGCGCTGGCGTGCGTCCGCGCCTACGAACGCGACGCGGACACGTCGTGGGCCGAGCGGCTCGGCGTGCCGCCCGAGCGGATCCGCGACGCCTACCTGGAGGCGATCGCGTGGACGGATGACGCGCTCGCGCGCGTCGGTTGACGGCGGCGACGCCGGCTAGCGGGCGACATCCCCGCCGGCGTCGTGCGCCGTGCGCTCGCGCGTCACGTCCAGCGGCGCCGGGCGGCGAGCCAGGCCGCTGCGGCGATGGCCGCCAGCATCCCGCCGGGCGCGCCGGCCGGCCGCCCAGTCGTGCGGCAGCCGCAGCCGCCGTCCCCGGCGGTCGCGCCGGGCTCGTCGGCGCGCGCGCGAAACTCGACCTGGTCGCCGGCCGCCTCGGCGCGCACGCGGTGCGGCCCGACGCTGCCGAGCTGGAGCCGCACCGACGCGATGCCCTGGCCGTCGGTGATCGCGGCGGTCGAGGTCGTCCCCGCCGGAAGCAGCACGCCGTCGCCCTCGACGACCGAGAACGTCACCTGTGCGCCGCCGATCGGGACGCCCGCGGCGCCGGTGAGGCGGACCGCGAGCGGCTCGCCCAGCGGCGAGCCGGCCGGGCCGAACTGGTTGTCGCCGCCGACGACCGTCAGGGTCGCGCCGTCCGGCGCGACGAGATCGAACGGCTCCGACGTGCCGGCGAGCCCGCCCGGGCCCGCCGCGTGCAGGGTGACGTCGTCTCCAGCGCCCGTGAGCTTGATGTCGGCTTCGGCGCGGCCGGCGACGAGGTCGATCGTCTGCGGGATCACGTCGCCGCCGTGAGACGCGGACAGCACGACCTGCCCGTCGAGGCCCGTGATGCGCCGGCCGGCCGCGTCGACGGCGGTGACGCCGACGGTGACGCCGACGCCGGCGACAATCGTGTCCGGCAGGGGATCGAACTGCAGCCGTGTCGCCGCGCCCGTCGCGTCGAAGAACACGCGAATCGCGTCCACCGCGGGCCGTGCGACGCCGTCGGTCGATCGAAGCACCGCGCGCACGCGAATACGCCCCGTGCTCGGATCGAGCGCGCCGATCGCGCCGCGGATCGCCAACGGGTCGGCGACGTCGTCGACGCCCGTCACCTCGCGCCATGCGCCGCTTCCGTCCGGCACCCGATACGTGGATCCGGAGTCGATCGAGATCTGGTAGCCGATGGCGGCGCCGTCTGGCACGGCGTGCGCGACACGAAAATCGGTCCACCGTTCCACCGCGGTGGCCGCCACCGCGTCGGGCGTGTCGATCGTCGCGAGCGCGCCCGCATCGAACCGCGTTTCAGTCGGCCCGGACAGGCTCACGATCGGGTCGACGGCGGCGGCCTTGCGGTGGGCCTCCATCGGAAACAGGTTGCGCTCGTCCTGCGTCGCCGCGTCTTCGTAGAACGCAAACCCGTGCGCCTCGCAGGCGATCACCGAGCCGGCGGGCACGTTCACCGCGCCGCCGTCGTCGCCGAACTGGACCACGGCCGGCCACGCCGTCGTCGCGAACTGTTCCACCGTCGTTCCGTCCGGTTCGGTCAGCGTGCACTTCGAACCGGGGCCGTTGGATGCGATCGTGGCGAATCGGCCGTCGGTCGGGACGACCCACGCGCGCCCCAGTTCGCTCTCCGGATGAAACGCGATCGCCGCGCCGCCGTCGCCGTCGCCGTTGGCGATCACGGTGATCGGCGCCGGCGCGCCGGTCGCCGTGTCGGTGGCGTACAACACCAGCGCGTCGCCGTTGCCGGACGTTCCGCTGGCAAGCGTCGCCACGCCGCCGCCGGGAATCGTCACCGTTTCGATCGTGCCGTTGGAACTGTAGGCGACCACGTCGGTGTCGCCGCCGAGCGCGTGGATGCGCGGGCGTCCCGACCGCACGCCCCACACCTGCGAGCCGGCGGGCGGCAGCACGACGCCGTCGACTCCGTCGAGCCCGCGGTAGGTCGCGAGGATCGGCGCGGTCGCGGACAGCCGGACCACCGTGTCCGCGGGGATGGTGTCCTCCCACACGCCCGCCGCCCCCGCCGTGAGCGCCAGGGAGCCCTGGAGGACGCCGTCGTAGTACACGTCGACGGTCGCGTCGGAAAACGGGGCGAGCAGGCGGAAGTGGTCCGGGCTGCCCCGGTTGATCACGGCGGCCAATTCGGTGCGGGCGAATGCGATCGGGACGCCTTGCGACGCGGCGTCCACCGGGAAGCCGACGTCGAACGGGCGCGTGGCGGCGATCGCGGCGCCCACGGTCCAGTTGCCCGCGGTGATGTCGCTCGTGCCGCCGGCCACGAGGGTGCCCGAGATTGCGCCGACGGAAAACGCGTTGGCGTCCGCGAGCGACGCGATCGTCATCGTGATGCCGTCGGGCTCGAGTGCGTAGCGGCTCGCGTACGGTGACGAGTAGGAGAATACCGCCAGCGGATCGTCGACCGCGGCGACGGTGTAGTTGCCGAAGTACAGCGACATCGCGTTGTCGCCGGGCGCGAGCGACGGCGCCTGGAACCAGATGCGACCGCGGTTGTCGGACAGGTCGAAGGCCCCGAGCGATGCGCGGTCGATCGCGCTACCGCCGGCGACCACGCGCAGATCGGCGCCCGTCGGCTGGCCGAGCGCGAAGATGTCGTTCCCCGGCGGCACCGTCGCGTCGATCGCCACCGACACGGGCCACTCGGCGAGCGCCGCACCGGTCGGGTTGGCGACCGAGAGGGCGACGCGGTAGCGCCACCGCTCGTCGAACCATCCGGCCTTCGGCCCGAGCGTGCCGACGCCGCCGCTGACGATCGCACCGCCCGTCGTCTCGTAGGCGCCGACTTGACCCGGCCGCGGAGCGACGAAATCGAAGATCGCGTCGTCGGCACGCGCGGCCGCGGACGCGGCGCACACCGCCGCGAGCGCGGCGCCGCGGATCAATTGATGATGTCGCACGACTGGTCCGTCCGTTCGTCGGTGTTGTTGTCCTCGTTACACTCGCGCGCTTTGCCGGCCCCGGAGCCGTCGTCATCGACGATGACCGTCACGTCGAACGTCGCCGGCGCCGGCGGGACTTCCACGACGGCCGTGCGCGTCTCGCACTCGCCGGGCTCCAAGGTGACCGAGGTCGCGTCCACCGCGACGAGCGTCCCGTCTACGAACAGCGACACGTCGATGCCGGGGCCGACGCGCACATCCCCTCGGTTGCACACCCGGTAGTCGACTGCGGCCATCGGCGGCGACATCCCGCACGCGGTGCCGACCACGTCGACAATTTCGACGACCAGGTCGGGCGCCGACAGCACGGAGAAGTCCGGCAGGTTGGTCCGATAGTTGTTGTAGCCGGGGAGGAGCCAGTTCGCCCGTTCGGGCCGCGGCAGGGTGCCGTCCTCCTCGATGTTCGTGATGTGGTAGCTGTGCTGGTTCCAAATGCGCCGCGTCGGTACCCACGCATCGACCGCTGGATCGTCGCCGAGCACGTGGATGCCGGCGCCGCCGGTCTGCCCGGGGGCGCACGCGAACCCGGCCTCGTTGTTCTCGATGTACACGAGTTCGGCGTTGCCGTCGTTGTCGACGTCGACGACGATCGGATTTTCGTGGCGCGTACGGGACGAGTTGCCCTGCATGAACAGCACTTTCCCGTCCGGTCCGTTGTAGATGCGAAGGTAGTGTTCGTCGTTGTAGATGACTTCCGACACGCCGTCGCCGTTGAAGTCGAACACGGACGAGCCAGTCCCTTGCGACGAATCGTCCTCGCTGCGCGATGCCCACAGCAGCGTGCCGTCGCCGTTGATGACCGTGTAGCAGTTCGAGTTGGCCAGAGCGATCTCCGGCAGGCCGTCGCCGTCGAAGTCGGCGATCGTCGGCTCGCCGCCGCCGCTACCCGCGCAGGCGCCGCCGGGGCCGGCGCCGAGTCCGTTGTCCACGGTCGTCGTGGCGGACCCGACGTCGAACCGCCACAGCTCGGTGCAGTCGGTGTCGAGCAGGTACACCTTGCCGGACCGCACCACGACGAACTCGCCCTCCGGGTCGGCGTCGAAGTTGCCGACCGCGTTGAGGCCATCGCCGACGGCCGTGTTGCGGCACGCGATCGTGCCGTCGGCGGCGTAGACGGTGCTGCCGGCGATGACCTCGGATGCGCCGACCAGGTCGAGGTTGGCCACGACCGAGTGGACGGAAAACACGTTGGCGCCGCGGTCGCCGGTGCCGATCCACCGAACGCTGCCATCGTGATTGAGCACGACGCGGCCGATGACGACCTCGCCCTTGCCGTCGCCGTCCAGGTCGGCGATGGTCGGTGCGCCCGCGTTGCCGTCGTTCGCCCCGACCGGCTGCGTGGCCGTCCACAGGCGGCAGCCGTCGCGCGACCAGGCCACCGCCGGCCCGGTCGACAGCAGCGCGACGAGTTCCGCCGCACCGTCACCGTCGAGATCGCCGATCGCGACGGACGTCGACGAGTCGTGGCGCAGGGCGGCGTCGGCCGGGTCGTAGCACGGGTCGGCGGGGTCCTGGATCGGGATCAGCTTGTGGAGTACCGGCTTGCCCGCGGCGTCGGGGCGGCCGGACAGGATGCGGATGACGCCCTGGTTCGTGATGTTTCGATCGTTGTAGGTCATGAACACGATGTCGGGCACGTCGTCGAGGTCCACGTCGCCGTCGCCGTCGTCGTCGGTGAGGTTGGCCACCGTGGGCGTGGCGACCACCTGGAAGTGGTTCGGCAGCGGGTCGCCCGGGATGCCGGCGCAGCCCGGGTTGCCGCAGGGGCCCTCGCACGGCGGGTCGGGAAATCGCAGCTCTTCGACCGGGTTGATCGGACCGATCACCGGCGGCAGCGTGCAACCGGTTCCGGTGAACCCGGCGTCGGTCTGCAGGCCGAGGTCGCCGTCGACGGTCGGGCCGGCGTCGGCCGGGGCCGCATCGACCGCGGCCGACGTCGCGTCCACGCCGGCGTCGGTCGGCGGCAGCGCCGCGGCGTCCGGCAGGTCGACGCCGACGCACACGCCGTCGCGGCAGGTCGCGCCCGGCGGACAGTCGAGGACGCTGTCGCAGGCGTCTCCGAGTCCCGACGAGCCGCAGCCGGCGAGCGATGCGCAGACCCCTGCCAACGATGCGATCAGTTGGTCCACCCGCACGGTTCCTACGATACTGCGCCTGGCGGGCGGATTCCACGGCAAACGCGGCGGCGTCGGACCGCGGCGCGACCGAACGGTGCAGCGACGCGGCGCGCGGATGCGCCGCCGCGCGGGCGGTCACGCCGGCCCGGCGCCGGTCGGCCGGAAGATCGTGCGCCGGTAGTAGCGCAGCTCCTCGATGGACTCGCGAATGTCGTCGAGCGCGCGGTGCGTTTCGCGCTTCGCGGGGGCGGCGGCCAGCGCGTCGGGGAACCAGCGGCGCGCGAGTTCCTTGACGGTCGACACGTCGACGTTGCGGTAGTGCAGGTGCGCTTCGAGTTGCGGCATGTAGCGGCGCAGAAACAGGCGATCCTGATGGATCGAGTTGCCGGCCAGCGGCGCGGTGCGCGGCGGGCAGTGGGCGCGCAAGAACTCGAGCGTGCGCCGCTCGGCCTCGGCCTCCGTGACCGTCGACGCCCGCACGCGGTCGATCAAGCCGGACGCTCCGTGATGCTCTCGATTCCAGTCGTCCATCCGGTCGAGCACCTCGTCGGGTTGGTGGACGACGATCTCCGGGCCCTCCGCGACGACGTCGAGGTTTGCATCGGTGATGAGGGTCGCCATCTCGATGATGCGTTCGCGGTCGACGTCGAGGCCGGTCATCTCGAGGTCCATCCACACCAGCAACAGCGGCGAGTCGGCGGCGGTCGTCATCGCGGCGAGGATACCCGAGCAACCGGGGCGGGCGGGAACGCGCCACGCGTGCCGGACGAGCCGGTCGGCGCCGGCGCTTGGCCCGCGGGCACCGTCGCGCGATACTCGCGGCGTGCGCGGGCGCGAACTCACCTCCGACGAACAGCTGCGCGCGGTGTTGTGCCACGCGCGCACGATTGCCGTGCTCGGGGCCCACGACGAGCCGTCGCGGCCCGCGTTCTACGTGCCGCAGTACCTGTACGAGCGCGGTTGCCGCATCCTGCCGGTCAACCCGCGCCGCGTCGGGTACACGCTGTGGGGACAGCCCGTGCGGGCGACGCTGGCGGAACTCGGCGAACCGGTCGATTTCGTCGACGTGTTTCGCGCCGCAAAATGGCTGCCGGACCACGTCGACGACCTGCTCGCCATGCGGCCGCTGCCGCCGCTGGTGTGGCTGCAGCTCGGCGTGCGCCACGACGCCGTGTGCCGCCGGCTGTGCGACGCCGGCATCGACGTCGTGCAGGACCGGTGCGCGATGGCCGAGCACAGGCGGCTGTGCTCGTAACTCACTGAATGCGCGTCATCTTCGGGGGCCGACCACCGCGTAACCGATTGCGCGGTCGCGACCGAATGGGAAGCGACGTACGCATCGGTCGGGGGCGCGTCCAGCGCAAGATCAATGGGTTATCCGCCGAATTCGAACTGGGCCGAGATTTGCAACGCACCGCGTTGTCGTGGAAATCGGAGTCATCACCAATCCGAACAGCCGCAAGAACAAGGGCCGCCCCGATCGCGTGGCGCGTCTTCAGCAGATCGTCGGGCCGCTCGGCGAAGTGCGCGAGACGCGCACGGTCGATTCGATCAAGCCGGTGCTTCGCGAGTTCCTCCGCAAGCGCGCGCGCTACTGGGTCGCCGACGGCGGCGACGGCGCGATGCACTGGATGCTGCGCGCCGGGCTCGAGGTGCTGCAGGAGCCGGAGTTCCGCGGCGCCACCTTGCCGCTGACGTTGCCGACCAACGGCGGCACGATCGACTTCGTCGCCGGCAACGTCGGCATCAAGGGAAACGCCGAACGGCTGCTCGATCGCCTGCGCGGCGCGATCGAACAGGGGCACCACGTCGAAGAAGTCGAGGTCGATGCCATGTGCATCGACGCCGTCGAGGTCACGCCCGACGGCGACCAGCCGTTCCGCACCTACGGGTTCGCGAGTGCCGTCGCGGGGTTTGCGCAGCGGTTCTACGACAAGTACTACGATCACGACGACCCGAATCCGACGACGATCCTCAAGGTCATCGCGAGCGCGATCGCGACGCTGCCGATCGGCTACTCGCCGCTGCGGCGTCTGCCGGTGTTGCCGGCGGCGATCCGCGACTACGCGCCGTCGTTCTTCGCACCGCACCGCGTGCGCGTGACGCTCGACGGCGTCGAGTTTCCGTACGCTTCCTGCAGCTCGGTCAACATCGGGTCGATGTCGATCAATCTCGGCAACGTGTTCCGTTTCTTCAACAAGGCGGACGAGCCCGGGCGCTTGCACGCGCTGGTGGCGGCCACGTCGCCGCTCGAGTCGATCGCGCGGTTGCCCGCGATGGTCGCCGGCGCGGACTTCGGCGGCCGCAAGGTCCGCGACCAGGTCGTGCGCGAGATGACCGTCGAGGCCACCGGCGACGAGCTGCTGGCGCCGATCATCGACGGCGAGCGCTACCGCAATCTGCGCAAGGTGACCTTCACGGTCGGCCCGCGGGTGCGGATCCCGAAGGTCGTCGCCGACTGAACCGCGGTTGCGGTCGCGCGCCCCCCGCGCTCGCCCGGCACCGCTCGCTGGCCGGGTCGGGTAGGATGGTGGGCGGTGAGCTTTCGCGTGCTGGTCGCGGCGCCCGCAGCGAGCGGGCCTGGGGTCGTGGCGGCGGACCGGTGCGACGACGCATCGGATGCCGTCGCCGCGTATCGCGCGCGGCGACACGGCCTGGTGATCGTGGACGCCCGACTGCCGGGGGCGGTCTCGGTGGTGACCGCCGTGCGCGAGACCGACGCCGACGGCGTGACGTTCGTGGCGGCGGTCGCCGACGGCGCGGAGGCCGCGGAGGCGCTCGCCGGCGCCGCCGCCGACGGCGTGTGGATCGCGCCGGACGCCGCGGAGATCGACCTGCTCGTCCGAACGCAGTGGCAAGCGTGGCACCGGCGGCGCGCCCGCGCCGACTACGTGCGCGCGCTGCACGTGGCGCTCGACCACGTGGCCGACGCGGTCGAGATCGCCGATCCCGACTCGCGGCTGGTCTACGTCAATCGGGCGTTCGAGCGGCTCACCGGCTACGCGCGCGCCGACGCGGTCGGCCGCACGCCGGCCGAACTCGTGCGCAGCCCCGACGTGCCGCCGGAACAGTTCGCGGCGATCGAACGCGAGCTGGCAGCCGGGCGCACCTGGTGCGGTGAACTGCTCGCCCGTCGCGCCGACGGCAGCCGCGTGTACGAGGACGCCACGATCGTCCCGGTCGCCGGCGACGGCGGGCTGCGCAGCCACATCGTGGCGATCAAGCGGGACGTGTTCGAGCGCCGCGGCTACGAGGCGATGGTGGAAGCGGCCGCGGACGCGATGCTGGTGGTCGACTTCGAGACGGCGCGGTTTCTCGCGTGCAACCGCGCGGCGGAACGGATGTTGGGGTACACGCGCGCCGAACTCGCGCACCTCACCGGGCGGATGTTGAGCCCGCCGTCGGAGGCCGACAAGGTCAGCCAGATCTCGCGAGACCTGAGCGAGCGCGGTCGCGCGGGACATCCGCGCCTGCGCATCGCGCGCAAGGACGGATCGGTGTTTTGGGCCGCGGTCAAGATGCAGGTCTATACTTTGGCCGGGCGCAAGCTGTACGTCGCGATCATGCGGGACGTCAGCGAATGGGTCGCCGCCGAACGCCAGCTGTCCCAGGCGGCGCATCTCGCGTCGCTCGGCAGTCTCGCCGGGGCGCTGGCCCACGAAGTCAACAACCCGGCTCATTATGTCAAGCTGAATCTGGGGTGCATCCAGGACATGCTGCCGTCAGTCGAGCCGAGCGAGGTCCGCCGGGAACTCGACGAGATCGTCACGGATTGCCTGGCGGGGATGGCGCGCATCGAGCGGGTCACGCGCGAGCTGCGCCCGTTTGCGGCGGGCGGCGACGACGCGCCGCGGTCGGTCGACGTCAACGCGATGGTGGAGCGTGCGCGGGCGGTCACCGCCAACCAGATCCGCCATCGCGCGCAACTCGAGGTGGATCTTGCGCCGCTGCCGCCGATCGTCGGGCAACCGGGTGGGCTCGCGCAGATGTTCACGTCCCTGCTGCTCGGGGCTGCGTTCGCGATCGACGAGGGCAACGCCGACCGTCACCGCATCCGCATCGCCAGCCGCCTGCGAGGTGACGTGATCGAGGTGGACATCGTCGACACCGGCGAGCCGCGGGCCGACGTCGACGAGCGCGCGTTCGATCCGTTCTTCACCGCGCGCACGGGCGGCGAGGCCACGGGTGTGAGCCTGTCGCTTGCGGCGGAGACGGCGCGCGCACACGGCGGCACGGTTCGCATCGTGCGATTGGACGACGGCACGACCTGCACGCGCGTGTCGCTTCCCGTCGACAACACCGCCAGCGCCGTCGCGCGGTCGCGCCCGATACCGATCCGGGGCCGACCGGTCGGCGCGGGCCGCCCGCGGCTGCTGATGATCGACGACGAGGAGCTGGTGCTGCGCGCGTACGAGCGGGCGTTCGGCGGCGACTACGACGTCGTGGTCGCCGCCAGCGGCGAGGAGGCCATCGCGCGACTCGAGCGCGGCGACCAGTTCGACGCGATCTTGTGCGACCTGATGATGCCCCGCATGGATGGCGCGTCCGTGTTCGAGGAGATCGCCGCGCGCTGGCCGCACTTGGTCGACCGGGTGGTGTTCTGTTCCGGCGGCGCGTTCACGCCGCGGGCCGAGGCGTTCGCGGCGCGCGTCTCCAACCCAGTGCTCCACAAGCCGCTTACGGTCGCCGCGGTCGCACAGGTGCTCACGGAGTTGTTGGCCGGCCGGCGGTGACCGCCGGCGCGCCGTCAGCCGCGATGGCGCCCCGCCGCCCGACTTCGGGCGACGAACAGCGCGTACAGCGCGTCCAGCGGTGCGGCCACGTCGTCGCCCTCGAGCCACGCGAGCGCTCGCGCAACCGCCTCGAGCGTCGCGAGTCGCCCGGGCGCGGGCGGCCGGCGCAGGCGCGGCGGATCTACGGCCGGCGGCGGCAGCGACAGCGCGGGCAGGCGCCGCAGCGCGTCGATGCGCTGAACCATGCGGCGCGCCTGCTGCCACGTGCCGTCGACGACGATCAGTCGCCGCGGCGGCGGCGCGGGTGGTTCGGACTGCGGCGGCCGGGCGGGAAACAGCACGGCGTCACCGCTGCGCGCTGCGAACCGCCACGTGCCGGCCGCAGTGCCACCGTAGTCGACAAGCTCGCTGTTTTCGAGCGCGTACGCGACGAGCCGGCCGGTGTTGCTCGGCTTGTGGCGCTCGAGCGCGTGGCGAATGACCACGACGCGCGTACGCGTCGCGACCCGCGGAATGTCGCTGCAGATACAGCGCTGCGCGGGTAGGTAGCAGCGCGGGCACCTTGTCATGTCGTTGTCAGGACGATCTTTCCGTAGCTGTCGCGCGAGCGCAGCGCGTCGAGCGCATCCGGATAGCGCTCGAGCGGCAAGGTCGCATACAGCACCGGGCGAAACGCACCCGCCGCGTAGAGCTCGCACAGCGCGTCGTGGCACCTGCGGAGGCGGTCGGGCTCGTGGTCGAGGTACGCGCCCCAGTGCAGGCCGACGACGCTGATGTTCTTGAGCAGGATGCGGTTGGCGCGGATGTCGGGGATGCGCCCGCTGGCGAAGCCGATGACGACCAGTCGCCCGCCGAACGCGATGCACTTGGTGCTGCGGTCGAACGTGTCGCCGCCGACCGGGTCGTAGATGACGTCCGCGCCGCGGCCGCCCGTCAACTCGCGCACGACCGCGACGAAGTCGGCGTCGCGGTGATGAATCACGTGATCGGCGCCGGCATCGCGGCACACCTGCAACTTGGCCTCGCTGCCAGCCGTTGCGATGACCGTCGCGCCCATGTGTTTGCCGAGTTGGATGGCCGACGTGCCGACGCCGCCCGCGCCACCGTGAACGAGCAGCACCTCTCCGGGTTGCAAAGCGGCGCGCCAGCGCAGGGCGAAGTAGCTCGTCTGGTAGATGACGGTGAGCGCAGCGGCGTGCTCGTCGGTCATCGCATCGGGAATCGGAAACACCGCCGCGTCGGGCGCCGTCATGTAGTCGGCGTGCGCTCCCCACGACGCGAAGGCGACTACGCGCTGGCCGGGACGATACCGGCTGCCGGCGCCGGCGGCGTCGACCACGCCGGCCGCCTCGAGCCCCGGCGAAAACGGCAGCGGCGCGCGGACCTGGTAGCGACCCGCGATCGCCAGGATGTCGGGAAAGTTGACGCCGCTGGCCGCGACGCGCAGCCTCACGCCTCCGCTCGGCGGAGGCGGCGGCTCGCACTCCTCCCACCGCAGGACGTCGCGATAGTCGCCGTACTGGTGGACTCGCCAGGCGCGCATACGCTCCGTGTAACACAACAGGCTTCCGTGAGGCGCATTCTCGCGAGAAGATACGCACGTGCCGCGCGCGTGCGCCAACGGGATCGAAATCGAATACGAAGACATCGGATCCGGCGAGCCGTTGGTCCTGATCATGGGGATCGGCGCACAGATGATCGTATGGCCGGACGCGCTGTGCGAACTGCTGGTCGACCGCGGTTTCCGCGTGATCCGCTTCGACAACCGCGACGTCGGGCTGTCTCAGAAGATGCACGGGCAACGAGTCGGGGACGTCCGCAAAGTCATGGTGCGCGCGCTGCTCGGACTGCCCGTGGACGCGCCGTATACGCTGGTGGACATGGCCGACGACACGGCCGGGTTGCTCGACGCGCTCGGCCTCGACAGCGCGCACATCGTCGGCGCGTCGATGGGCGGCATGATCGCCCAGACGATGGCGATCGTGCACCCGCACCGGGTGCGCAGCCTCACGTCGTTGATGTCCACGGCCGGGCGCCGGCGCCACGCCTTCGGCCGGTTTGCGGCCATCCGCGCGCTGCTCGGGTCGGCGCCGCGCAACCGCGACGAGGCGGTCGAGCGCGCGGTGCAGTTTTACGAAGTCTGCGGCAGCAAGGGGTTCCCGATCGACTGGGAGCGCATTCGCGACACGGCCGGCCGCGCCTACGATCGATGCTTCTACCCGCCGGGCTTCGTGCGCCAGTTCGCCGCGATCGCCGCCACCGGGTCGCGTTACGAGGCGCTGCGGTTCGTGCGCGCGCCGACCGCGGTGATTCACGGCTCGGACGATCCGCTGATCCTGCCGGCCGCGGGGCGCGACGTCGCCCGCGCGATCCCCGGCGCGACGTTCCGCGTGATCGAGGGGATGGGCCACGACCTGCCGGCGGCCGTGTGGCCGATCCTCGCCGGCGAGATCGAGCGCGTCGCGGCGCGCGCGGCCGAGCGCGAGCGCACGCGCCGCCCGGCGTCGCCGGTGCCGGTTGCGCCGGCACGTCGCGCTACAGGCCGTACTTCTTGATCTTCTCGTACAGCGTCGACGCAGCGATGCCGAGCGCCTTGGCCGCGCGCGTCTTGTTGCCGCCGAACTGCTCGAGCGTCTGTTTGATCGCGGCGCGCTCGAGCTGTTCGAGCGCACGGCCGCCGAGCGGCAGCCGATCCAGCGTCGGCTGTCGCGAACCCTGCCGGCGGAAGAACATCAGGTGGCGCGGCTCGAGCACCGGGCCGTCGGCGAACGCAGCGGCGCTCGCGATCACGTTCTTCAGTTCGCGGACGTTGCCGGGCCAGTCGTAGCTGCGGAGCGCCGCCATCGTCGTCTCGGCGACCTGCAGCGGTCTGCCCACTTCGGCGAGCGCGCGGTCGACGAGCTTGGGTAGATCCTCGAGTCGCTCGCGCAGCGGCGGGATGTGCACCACGGCTCCCGTGAGCCGAAAGTACAGGTCCTGGCGGAACCGACCTGCCTCGACCTCCTCCTCGAGGTTGCGGTTGGTGGCACACACCACGCGCACGTCGACCGCAATGGGATCGACGGCACCGACACGCCGCACCTGGCGTTCCTCCAACACGCGCAGCAGGCGCGGCTGCAGGTCGACCGGCAACTCCGCGATCTCGTCGAGGAACACGAACCCGCCGTGGCCCGCCTCGAACACCCCAGGGCGGTCGGCGACCGCGCCGGTGAACGCGCCTTTGGTATGGCCGAACAGCGCGCTCTCGATCAGATTGGGCGCCACGGCGCCGCAGTCGAACACGGCGAACGGGCCGCGCGCGCGGGGGCTCGCCGCGTGCAGCGCACGCGCCAGCACGTCTTTGCCGACGCCGGTCTCTCCGAGCAGCGCGACCGTGATGTCCGACGCCGCCAGCCGCCGGAGCATCGCGAATACCTGTTGCATCGCCGGCGAGTCGCCGATCGCGTCGCCGAACGCGATGTGTTCGCGGACCGGCTCGGTCGTCTCCAGCCGGACGGTGGTCTTGCCGAGCAAAAGGGTCGCCGGCTGCGACAGCACCGTGAGCTTGACCGGCGTGCCGTTGACGAGCGTCCCGTTGCGGCTCCCGAGATCCTCGACGCGAATGCCGCCGTCCGTGATCTGGATCCGACAGTGCTCGCGCGACACGTGAGGGTCGGCAATTGGCACGTCGCACGTCGACTCTTTGCCGAGCACGACCGGCGCGTCTTCGACCACGACGACGCGCTCGTCGACCGTACCGGGCGCGACGATCAGCCACGCCCGCGCGATGCGGTCGACGGCGTCGCTCGTCTTCATCGAGACGGTCTGGTCGGAGCGGCGTCTTGCCATGGCACTGCTCGGAAACCGAAACGCAGGTCTCCGAAAACCGGAGACGAGTGCGGTTCCGGCAGATCCGTTGTACCGCGATTTTTCGCGCGATCACAGGTACTTGTGTGAAAAACCGGAGCCTGGCACGGCGCTCGCTTGTTCCCGGGCCGCCATGCGTGGACTGCACCGATCGCTCCGAGTACCAGCCACCTGCGCCCTGATCGCGGTCCTGGCGGCGCCGACCGCGCTCGGTTCCGACCTGCGTCGCGAGTCCGCCGACACCGGCCGCGTCGCGCCGGTCGCTGCCGGCCGCGCGGCTGCGGTCGCCGCTGCGGCGGGCGCGTCGCCCACGCTCACGGCGTGGATCGCGGCGCTGCCGGCGGCGAGGCCGGCGGCACCGGCGGCCGAGGGGGGCACCCTGCATCGCCTGCTCGCAAGCGAACTCGCGTCGCCGACGGCGATCTTCGTGGCCGCGGCGCAGTCGCTCCTGTCCGCGATCGAGTCGCCGCTGCCGCGGTGGACGGCGACCACGCGCGTACAGTTGTACAACGTCAATTCGCGCGAGACGCTGGCGATCGACGTCGGGCCGGACGGCGCGGTCGACCCCGCCACGGCTCGCGCCGTCCGCCGGTTCATGCGGTGTCGCCGCACGGGAAAGCGCCATCGCATGCATCCGCAGGTGCTCCACATCCTGGCGGAGGTTCAGCGCCGATTCCCGGGGCACACGATCGAGATCGTCTCCGGCTACCGCTCGCCGCCCTACGGCGTGAAGAACTCCAAACACTTTCACGGCCGCGCGGTGGACCTGCGCGTGCGCGGCGTGCGCATCGAGGTCGTTCGCGACTTCCTGTGGCGCACGCACGACCACGTCGGCGTCGGCTACTACCGCGGCCAGAACTTCGTCCACGTCGACTGGCGACCCGGCTACAAGAAGATGGCGTGGACATCGCCGCGCCGCGGCGCCGCGTACCGGTATCACCCGAAATGGTCGCGGCTGTAGGCC
>RFGE01000021.1 GCA_003696105.1 Deltaproteobacteria bacterium
CTGGTGCCGGGGGTGGCCGTCACTTGACGATCGGACCGCCGCCGCAGCCGTAGTCGACGCGGACTTCGCCCACGCTGCCGCTTTGCAGCTGGTCGCACGTGGCGCCGTAGAACGTGATCGAATTGGTCGCCGGATCGTAGTCCCAGCCGTCGGCGTGCGACGGATTGCGCGGAACCGGGACGTCGTCGAAGTACACGCCGAGTTCGCCGACGTCCTCCGGCACTTCCTCGAGCGCGAAGGTACACGACGGCACGTTGATCTCGCCGGCGATGGCGTCGAGCGCGGCCTGCAGCTCGGCGGGCGAGTTGGCCGCGTAGTAGGTCAACGTGCCGCCCGCATTGGCCATCGCCTGCAGGGTCGTCGGGTCGCTGTTGATGCCGTCGCCGAACCCGAGCACGTAGGTCGGGATGCCGGCATTGCGCAGCGCGGTGATCGCCTGAATCGACTCGTTGATCGCGGGATCGGTCGGGTCGGCGATGTTCTTGCAGTTGGGCTGTCCGTCCGTGGCCAACAACACATATCGCCCCTGCGGATTGACCGGGATCGAGTTGTAGTAGGCCAGCGCGGCCTGCAGCGTCGTGTGCGTCGGCGTGCCGCCGTCTGGACGGGTCGCGTTGAGCGCCGTCGTGATCGCACTGCTGTTTTGCGGGGCGATCGCGGAGCGCACCGACCCGGGTGCGCATGTGTCGTCGTCCGGGTAGAGCGCGAGCCCGAAGTTGATGCCGCTGTCGTACGCGGTCACGAGGTCGATGAGGGCGCCGCGCATCACCTGCCATTTCTGCTGGCCGGTACCGAGCGGCTCCTCCATGGAACCGGACTTGTCGACGACGAGCAGCAGGTCGGGCGGCGGGACGGCCGTGATCTCGATCGGCTCGACCTGGTCGCACACGGCCGCGTCGACGAACTCGTCCCCGCCTCCGCCGCCGCCACCGCCACCGGCACCGGCGTCGGCTCCGCCGGTGACCGATCCCGGGCTGCCGATCGACGAGCAGGCGGCCAGCGCGGCCGCCGGCGCGAGGTGCGCGGCGGCCGCCAGCGCGGTGCGGAGCGGCGCCCAGGGGCGAGGCGATCGACGGCGGACGGTGGCACGCATGGCCTCGTGTCGGTGCAAACCTGGGGCCAGTCGGCGAGCCGGCAGCGCGCGTTCTTGCGTTCGCGTGCCCGGGGGCGCAGTCCCGATCGTCCGGGGAATTTCCCCCCCGGCCGCAACCAGGGTTGCGTGCGGCGGGCGGCCGCGCGGGCCACCTGCCGGGACCGACGCGCGTCAGCGCCGCGCGACCAGGACTGACTCGAGCAGCAGCAGGCCGAGCAGGCCGACCGCGATCGCGTGCCACAGCTCGACCCGCCGTTCGGGGCGCGCCGCGGGCTGGCGGCCGGCGACGTCCGGCGCCGCCTCCGTGAGCGCGCGCAGGTCGAGGCGGCGCACGTCCGACGCGCGCGGATCCAGGTTTACGGCGAAGTCGGCCTCGGGCGCGCGCTCAGCCTTGCCGCTGGCTGTGGCGAACGACACGCGGTACAGGCCGGGCGTGTCGGTGTCGGCGAACGTCACCGCGCTGCGGCCGGCGACGCGTTCCCCCTCCATGATCGTGCGCCCTGTCGGCCCGACGATCTCGACGCGTGTCGTGTTCGGCAGGATCGGCAGGTCGTAGCGCCAGCCGACGCGCACGTCGCGGCGCTGGCCGTCGTCCGGTTTGCGCGCCAGGTGGCGGACGGCGCGTTGCACGAGCGGCAAGAACCCGGGATGGATCGGGAAGTCCGTCCAGTCGCGGTCGATCGTCGAGGTCCACAGCAGCACGTGGCCGTCCCCGAGTTCCCCCTCGACGAGGGCAGCGGCGCCGTTGGAGTAGCGCATCAGGACGCGCCGGTGTTCGACGCGCGTCGTCGGTCCGAGCAGCATGACGCGGTAAAACCGCGCGTCGCGCAGACCGGTCGCGTCGGCATCGAACGGCGCCAGCACCGGATGATCGCGGTCGAGCTTCGCGAGCCGAAGGGCGCGCACGTCGCGCTCGGGGCCGCGAGCGCCATAGCCGGTGTCGATCGGATCGCGAAGCTGCTGGGGCAGCAGATCTGCCATCGCCGCGTTGTAGTCGTCGGCGCCGACGCGATCGCCCACGGTGATGAACAGGCCGCCGCCCGCGCGCAGCCAGTCGACCAGCCGACTGACGTCGGGCGGCGACAGCGCGCGCACGTTCGCCAGCACGACGACGTCGAATGCGTCGAGCGACAGGTCCGCCAGGTCGTCGGGCAACGCCCGCGTGACGACCACGCCGCTGTCGCCGCGGTCGCCGGGGCGGAGCGCGGTTTCGAGATAGAACAGCTCGTCCTCGTGCCGAATCGTGCGCGCGTCGCCGTCCACCAACAGTGCGCGCACGTCGTCCCGCAGCTGCGCGCGGACGTAGTGCCGATCGTCGACGGGCAGCGCGTCGGGATCGAGTTCGACGACGAGGTCGGCTCGTTTGGCGCCGTTCGGCAGCGCGGCGGCGAATCGTTTGACCGCCTGCTCGCCCGGGCGCAGCGACACGGTGGCGGCGGCGACGGGGCGGCCATCGATCGACAGTCGAATGCCGCGCTCGTCAATCGGCGTCGTGCCGAAGTTGGCGACGGTCGCGGTCACGCGCACGCCGCGGCTCCCGGCCGCGGGGTCGGTTTGCACCTGGACGTCGACGACCGCGGCGTTGTCGATCGTGCGTTCTCCGGGCGCCCCGCCGAGAGGATTGACGAGCGCGATCGGCGGGAGGTCGCCGCGGTCGGGCAGGTCGCCGCGCGTCCACCCGCGCACCGGCACGCCGATCACGTAGATCGTCTTGACGGCCTGGCGCGACTGCGCGAGCAGGCGTGCGGCGCGCGCGAGGGCGCCGGCCAGATCGCCGGGACGCGGTTGAGGCCGCATGCCGGCCAGTGTGTCGCGCAGCGCCAGCGGGTCGCGCCCCAGCCCGTCGGGCGCCGGCGCGCCCTCGGCAAGCGGGACGATCGCGATCTCCGCCTCGGGCCCCATGCGGTCCAGCAGCGTGAGCGCCGCGGCACGGATGCGGTCGGCCAGCGGGCGGCCGTCGACGGTCGCGGCCGCCGCGAGGGTGTTGTCGACGACGAGCACCGCGGCCTGCGGGCCGCGCGCGACCGCCGGCCCGTCGGCGGCGCACGAACTAACCGGCTTGGCGAGCGCGAGCGGGATCGCCAGGCACACGAGCACGCGGGACGCCAGCAGCAATAGCTCGCGCAGTTGCAGGCGTCTCGCCACGCGTTTGTTGGAGCCGAGCAGGAAATCGACCGCCGCGAAGCGAACGCGCTTGGCGCGCCGGCGGCCGATGAGGTGCAGTGCGATCGGGATCGCGACGCCGGCGGCGCCGAGCAGCATGGCCGGGGCGAGGAAGTTCACGCGGTGCCCCCGGCGGCCGCGCGCACGCGCGGCATGAGAAAGTCGAGGAGCGATCGCTCGAGCGGTTGCGCCGTCGACACGAGGTGGTGCTCGACGCCGCCGGTGACGCACTCGCGGCGCACGCCGGCGACGAAACGGTTGAGTTCGCGGCGATAGCGCGTGCGGATCGCGTCGGGTTCGGCCAGCAGCTCGGCTCCGCTCTCGAGATCCTCGAAGATCGTGAGGCCCGAAAACGGCAGCGACAGCTCGTGCGGATCGAGGGTCTGAAACACGGCGACGTCGTGGCCGCGGGCGCGCAGCCGGCGCAGCATCGCCAGCGCGTCGCCGCGGCGATCGAACAGGTCGGACGCGACGACGACGAGCCCGCGCCGGCGGCGGGTCAGCTCGGCGACCCGCTCGAGCACCGGGCCGATCGGGTCGGCGCCACTGGCGCCGGCTGCGGTCACCTCGTCGAGCACGCCGAGCAGGTCGTGCAGGTGGGACGTGCGCGCTCGCGGGGGCACGTAGCGCAGGTCGCCGGCGCCGAATACGGTCAGGCCGACGCGGTCGCGCTGGCGGATGAGCAGGTAGGCGAGTGCGGCCAACAGGTGGCTGGCGTAGGCGACCTTGGACAGCCCGTCGCCGCGGTAGGCCATCGACCCGGTCGCGTCGAGCACCAGATGTGCGGTGAGTTCGGACTCTTGCTCGAACTGCTTGACGTAGTAGCGGTCCAGCTTGCCGTAGGCTTTCCAGTCGATGTGCCGCACCTCGTCGCCCGGCGCGTACTCCTTGTGCTCGGAAAACTCGACGGACGATCCGTGCAGGCGAGCCCGGTGCAGGCCCGACAGCGCACCTTCGACGATCACGCGCGCGCGTACCAGCATGGTCTCGAGCTTCGAGACGGCGACGGGATCGAGCAGCGACATGGCGGCGATCAGGTGCGCGCGCGGCCGGGCCGTGCGCTGTGCGTCGGAATTGGGCAGGCGCGCCGGCGCACGACGGCAATCTCCTAGCGGCCGCCGCCGGCGACTGCGGCGACGAGTCGGTCGACGAGGTCGGCGGCGCTGACCCCTTCGGCCTCTGCTTTGTAGTTCAGGATGAGCCGGTGCTGTAGGGTCGGTCGGGCGAGGGCAGTGATGTCCTCGTCGGCGACGGCGAACCGGCCGTCGAGGATCGCGCGCGCCTTCGCCCCGAGGACGAGGTACTGCGACGCGCGCGGACCGGCGCCCCAGGACACGTACTCGCGCACGAACTCGGGGGCGGCGGGGTTTGCCGGACGGGTGGCGCGCGCCAGCGCGACCGCGAGCTTGACGCAATGGTCCGCTACCGGCACCCGCAGTACCAGGTCTTGCAGTTCGATGATGCGGTCGGGCGACAGCACCCGCTGGATGGGCGCCCGGTAGCTCGACGTCTGCTGGCGGACGATCTCCTCTTCCTCGTCCTCGCTCGGATAGTCGACGTCGACCTGGAACATGAAGCGATCGAGCTGCGCCTCCGGCAGGGGATAGGTGCCCTCTTGTTCGATCGGGTTTTGCGTGGCGAACACCCAAAACGGCCGCTCGAGGTCGTAGGTGCGGCCGCCCGCGGTGACGCGGTACTCCTGCATCGACTGCAGCAGCGCCGCCTGGGTCTTCGGCGGCGTGCGGTTGATCTCGTCGGCCAGCACGATGTGGGCGAAGATCGGGCCGCGGATGAACCGAAACACCCGCCTGCCGGTGGAGTGGTCCTCTTCGAGGACGTCCGTTCCGGTGATGTCCGACGGCATCAGGTCGGGCGTGAACTGAATGCGGTTGAAGGTCAGGTTCAGCGTTTCGGCCAGCGTCTGGATGAGCAGCGTCTTTGCGAGGCCGGGGACGCCGACGAACAGGCAGTGACCGCGCGCGAACATCGCGGTCAGGAGGTGGTCGACCACCTGGCGCTGGCCGACGATGCGCTTTTCGATCTCGCGCGCGATGTCGGCGCGCGCGCGCGCGATGTCCTGCACGGCCTCGAGGTCGGAGGTCTCGCGTGGGGATTCGACGGCGGTGATAGACGAGCGAGTGGAGTCCATTTATCGCGGAGTGCGGGTGAGTGTATCGCACGCTCTGCGCTCGCGCTCGGCTCGGCCGACATCGCCGAGCGCGCGGTAGGCCTGCGCCAGTCCGCAGCGGACGGTCGGATCGAACGGCTGGATGCGCAGCGCCCGCTCGAACGCCTCGGCGGCGGGGCCGGGCCGCCCGGCGCGCAGGTGCGCCGCGCCGAGGGTCGTGGCCGGGCCCGCGTCGGTCGGGTCGAGGTCGACCAGCGGCGCGGCGAGTTCTGCGGCGCGATCCGCGTCGTCCAATTCGAGGTACGTGCGCGCCAGCTTGCCGGCGATGAACGGATCGTCGCCGGCGATCGCCAGCGCCTTTTCGTACTCGATCGCGGCCGCCTTCGGCATGTGCCGAGCTCGCAGGATCCCGCCGAGCCGGGCGAAGTTGCGCGCTTTCGCGTCGCGTACGCGGTCGACGCCGAGGTTGTCGGTGTCCCCGTCGGGCGCCTCGGGATCCCCTTTGCGGATGCGTGCGCGCCCGGTGTGACCGGTCAGGTCCGGGCGCCGGCTGAGCTTCCGCTTGCGCAGGTAGCGGCGCCACGCAGACTCGACCTTGCTGAACCGCCCGAGCCCGGTGACCTCGGTGACGGCGCGGCGCGCGCTCGCGCCGTCGCGTTGGCGCGCGAGGATCCGGCGCAGGCCGTCGTAGCCGACGCGCTCGTGCAGGAACGTCACCATCGTGTACACCTCGGCGAACGCGAGCGCAGCCGCTTCGGCGGACGGCAGCTTGGCCATCGACGGGTGCATCGCGTCGAACTCGATGAGGCGCCCGGACGCCAGCGCGGATGCCAGCAGGTTCTCCTCGACCGGCGACAGCGTGTCGGTCGGCGGCGATCGCCAGCGCGACTGTTCGAACCGTGCGAGCCCCTCCTGCAGCCATACCGGAACCGTATCGTAGCTCGCCCGCGACACGACGTAGTGCGTGTACTCGTGCGCGAGGGTGTCCATCCAACTGTAGCCGAACACGGTCGCGCGCGGAGTCACAATCATCAACTTGTTGTACTTGCACAGAGCGATCGTCCCGGTCGTGTCGATCTCCGACTCGGTGAGGGTGGACACCTTTGCCAGATCCGATGCGCGCGACAAGATCTCGACCCGCACCGGCGTCGGCGGCTCGTAGCCGAGGTCATCGCCGATCGCGTCGTAGGCGCGATCGAGTACCTCGGCGGCCAGATCGACGATGACCTCGTCTTTGCCCGGAGGATAGTGGATGACGAAGCGGCCGCTCGGCGACTCGTAGCGGGCAAATCCTGCCGTCGCCTCGATGGTCGACGCGACGAGCGCGCGCAGCGGTCCGACGTTGCCGAACGCCGCGTCGTCGGGCAGCCCATCGAGCCGCCGGGCGGCCCGCTCGTAGTCGCCCCGCAGAAACGCCAACTCCGCCTGCAAGTAACGGGTTTCCGGAGCGTCCGGCGCCGTTCGGGCGAGCGCCGAGATCGCGCGCTCGGCGTCCTCGAACCGCCATGCGTACAGCAGGCGCGCCGCCTTGACGTAGTCGCCCAGACCGCTGCCGGCGCGCGCCGGCGCCGGTGCGACCGCCGATATCGCCGCGGTCCACGCCGCGAGGCACGCGCCCACCGCCATTCGGCCGGCGCCCGTCATTTGATCAGCTCCTCATAGTAGCGGCGGATCTGTTCGGCGAAGCCGGGCGGCTTGTCCTTCTTCATCGCCTCGAGGATCTCCTCGCGGAACGCCTCCGGCGCGCGGTACTCGTCCGCGCCCGGGATGCGCACCGGCTCGTCGCGCAAACCGCGGCCCCCGGCTTGCCGCTGGCGGGCCGCGTCGCGCGCGGACTGCCGCGCGCGTTCGAGCGCGTCAGCCGCGTCGCGCGCCCGCTGGCGGGCGCCCGGCGGATCGCCGGCGCGCATCCGCTGTTCGGCGCCCTCCATGTGGCCGACCGCCTCGCCGAGCCCGTCGGCCATCGCCTGGCCGGCCGAGCCCGGCAGTTCGCCGGCGATCTTGCGGGCGCGGTCGCGCAGCCGCTCGGTGCGGCGCCGGATCGCGCGCTGGCGCCGGCGCAGCTGGCGCAGCGCATCGCGGTCGGCCGGCGACATGATCTGCTGCGGGCTCGGCGTCGCGGCGTCGAGCAGTTCGACGAGCTTGCGCGCGAGCGGCACGGCGCGCGCGACCTGGTTGTACGCGTCGCCGGTGCGATCGCTCCACGGTTCGCCGCTGTCGAGATCGGCGCCGAGTTCGGCCTCGACGGTTTCGAGGCCGTTGAGCGCCTGGCGCGCCATCGCGAGCGCTTCAGCGAGGTCGCCGTCCCGCAGCATCTTCGCCACGTCGTCGAGTCGTTGCTTCGCGATCGGCAGCTCTTCCTTGGAAAACGGTGTGAGCCCCGCTTTCGGCACGCGGTCGATGCGCCGCCGCAATTTCTGGATCAGCCGGTCGGCCTCTGCGCGGACCTCCTTGGCCTTGTCCTCGAGCAGTTCGCTGGTCGCCTCGGAATAGCGCTGCATCAGGTCGTCGGCGCGCCGCGCGGTGTCCTTCTGATCCTGCGCGAGATCGGCCAGCTCGCTCATCAGTTCGTCGAGTTGGCGCTGCTGTTCGGTGAACTTGTCGCCGCGCAGAGTCGACAGCGCCTGTTCGAGCTGCTGTTGTGCGTCGTCGAACAGCGCGTTGCACTTGGCCATTTGCCGCTGCGCCGCCGCCGCGTCGCCGGCGGCCAGTAGGCGGCGCACCTCGGCGAGGCAATGTTCGCCCTCGTCGTCCGCGAGCGCCTCGGCGTTGACGTAGCGGTCGAGCACGTCCTCGCCGAGCGACGTCTGCTTGCGCGAGAGCGCGGCCAGATCGCGCTCCAGCGCGCGCAGCTCGCGCTCGATCTCCGCCAGCGTGTCGGGATCGCCGGTGCGTTCGTACTGTTCGAACAGCGCGGCGATGCGCTTGCGCCGATCGGCGATCTCGTCGGTGAGCGCGAGGACGTTCTCGAGCCGCTGCCGGTCGATCCAATCGGCCATCAGCAGCACGTCGCGCTCGCACTCCTGGACCCAGTTCGCGTCGCCGCGCGCGAGCTGGGCCGGCGCGGGCGCGCCGGCGTCGAGGAGCTTGGCTTCGGTCGACACCAACGCGCGAAGCCGCGCGTGCATCGCGCCGAGCGCCGCGCGCAGGTCGTCGCCGGCGCGGTCGTCGTCGGCCAGCGCGGCGACGATGGCGCCGACATCGCCGGCGATCGTCTGCGCGCCAGCGTGTAGCGCGCGGTGCGCATCCACGTCGGCCGGCGCGACGACGAGGCGGCCGCCGAGCTGCGCGACGAGCTTCTCGAACAGCTCCGCCTGCCGGTCGACGAGCTGCTCGTGGCGTTCGCGTTTGCTGAACACGCGCAGATAGAACGTCTTGGACTTGGCGACGTTCGGTCCGGACACGTCGTCGTTGTCGGCCGCCTCGAGGTGGTAGGCGACGCGCGTGCCCGGACGCAGGTCGACCTCGGCGAGATCCCACAGGTAGCGCCCCTGTGACGTGCGGCGCGGGTCGTCGGCGGTCCACAGGCGGGCGCGGCCGGCCTCCGCGTCGTCGTCGCCGGTCCACACGAGATCGATCGTTCGCAGGCCGTAGTCGTCCTCGGCGGTCCACGCCAGCTCCACGCGCTTCTTTCCCTCGACGTCGAGTTCGTCGGCCGGCGCGTACAGTTCGATCGCCGGCGGCTCGTCGGGCTCGATCTCGATCGCGTGCGCTTCGGCGTCGACCGCCGGCGGGCCGTCGATCCGCTCGACGTAGAAGCGGTACCGCGCGGGTGCGCGCACGGTCCACGTCGCGGCGAACGCATCGCCGGCCGGCTGCAGCACCAGCGGGTCGCGATCGCCGCCGCCGTCGCGCTCGAACAGCAGCTTCGCCGCGCGTGCGGGGGCCAGCGGCCGCGCGCGCAGCGACACCTTCGTCCCGGGCATCGCCCGGAAGTCGCCCGACGCGGATGGGAGGGTCACGGCCGGCCGCCCGGTGTAGCCGGGGTACTCGAGGTGGATCTCGATGTCGCCGACGACCGGCGCCGCGGAGGTCTGCGCTCCGGGGATCGCGTCGTCGCCGGCGGCGAGCGCGAGGCGCCAGCCGTGTGCGATCGACCCCGGCGCCGCGGCCGACGCGGCGACGACGACGGCTGCCGCCGCGGACGCGATCGCCGCGGGAGCTCGCAGGCGGCGCGCGGGCACCGCGGCGGCGACATCGACTCCGGCGAGTTGGCGCGCCGTCTGGTCCGCCAGCGCGTCGATCAGCTCGCGCGAAAACGCGGCGCGGCTGGCGCGTTCGAGTTGCACTGCAGACAGCAGGTCCGAGCCGCCGAGGTAGCGCGCGACCGCCTCGTCCGAGCGCCATCGCCGCCGCGCGGCCGCGTAGCGCACGGCCGCCGCCGCCGCCGCCGCGACTGCGGCGCCGACCGCCGCGCCGGCGACGGACGGAGCCCGCGCGGCGCCGACCGCCGACGCCGCCAGCGGCGCCACGACCCCCGCGAGCGCCGCGACGGCCCCCGCGATCAACGCGCCGGCCGCCGCGGCCTGACCGACGAGCCGGCGGCGCACGCGGGCGAGCCCGGCGTGTATGGCGTCGAACGAGTCCACCGCGCTACCGGCGGGCAGTGTAGCTCGAATCGCCGCAGGGCGCCCCCGCGCGCCGGCAGGCCGGTCGCGGTCGCGGCTTCGCGCCCGCAGGCCGGCCGCCGCGCCAGGCGCCGTCGCCGGCGTGTTATACCTGCCGGTGCGTGAATAAGCGGGTCCACATGGCGTCGATCCCACCGGATGACGCACCTGAGGACGCCGGCGATCGCGAACTCGTGGACCGCGCGCGAGACGGCGATGCGGACGCATTCCGCGTCCTGTTCGAACGCTACCGGCGACGCGCGTACGCGGCCGCGTACGGCATGCTCCACAACGCGGACGACGCGCTGGACGTCGTGCAGGAGGCGTTCATCAAGGCCCACCGGCATCTCGGTACCTTCCAGGGCAACGCCAGCTTCTACACCTGGCTGTACCGGATCGTCATGAACCTGTGTATCGACCACATTCGCCGCCGCAAACGCGCGCGCCACGTCGACTTCGACGACGCGATCGGCCATGACGAAGCCGATGCGCCCGTCGGCGAGGAGGCGCTGCTGCCGCGCATGCTCGACGGCAACCCGCAGCGAAATTTGGCGCGGCGCCAGGTGCGCGAGTACATCGCGGAGGCGCTCGAGACGCTGTCGGACAATCACCGCGCGGTGATCATCTTGCGCGAGCTGGAGGGGATGTCGTACGAGGAGATGGCCCAGGCCATGCAGTGCGCGAAGGGCACGATCATGTCGCGGCTGTTCCACGCGCGCCGAAATCTGCAAAAGCGGCTGCTCGAGTTGATGGGCGGCGAAACGGATCTAAAGGTGTAACTATGGCGGGCCGGCGCGACGACATCGACCTCATGGTCCACTACGACGGCGAACTCGGCGAGGACGTCGGGCCGCTGTCGGCAGACGACGAGCGAAAGCTCGACGCGTTGGCTCAGATGACCGAACTGGTGCGCGGACACCTCGAGCTGGCCGCCGACGAGGTCGAGGAGCGGCTCGACGCGATGTGGCCGGCCATCGAGCGGCGCATCGGCGCCAACGGCCGCGCCGCCGACGGCGCGATCGCACCGGCCGCGCGCGCGCCGGCGGCCGACGGCGCGCCGGCCGGCGCGTGGGCCGCGCTCGGCCGGTGGCTCGACCGCTATCGCAGCCAGGTGCTCACCGGCGCGGTGTGCGCGGCGGCCGCGGCCGCGCTGGTCATCGCGCTGCGGCCGCCCGAGACGATCACGCGCACCGAGATCGTGCGCGTCGAGCCGCCGGCCGGGGCGGCCGGCGGCCCCGCCGCCGCGCAGGCGAGCGGCCAGGCGGGCGCCGCGCCGACGTTCGTGGTGTCGGAGCCGGCGGTCGTAGACAGCGTCGAGGTGGACGACGGTGCGGGAACGATCTTGACCATTCCCGGCGAAGCCGGCGAAAACCCGACGACCGTGATCTGGGTGACCCGAGACGACGTGGAGGGCCCGATATGAACTGGCTGCTGACCGCGGCCGCGCTGCTGGCGATCGCGCTGCCCGCCCCGGCGGCGCGCGCGCAGTCCAAACCGGCGGCCGCGTGCGACGTGTTCGAGATCGAAGCCAACAACGACGGCAAGGGGATCGACCCCGGCCTGGGCGGTCTCGCGCGCGTCCTCAAGAAGCCGCCGTTCGCGAGTTGGTCGTCGTTCGTGCTGATCGCGCGCCATCGGGCGAAGGTGGCCACGGCGGAGACCGCCGAGATTGCGCTGAAGGTCGGCGGGCGGCTCGACCTCACCGTGCGCGACGTGGTGCGCAAGCAGGGCAAGAAGCCGCGGCTGCGCATGGCGGTCGCGTGGGTCAACGCCAAGGGCAAGAAGGCGACCGCCAGCTCCGAGGTCGACAGCGGCGACCCGTGGTTGATCGGCGGAGAGCCGATGCCGGGCAAGCCCAAGTCGACGTACTTTTTGGGCATCGCTTGCACCGTGCGGTGACGCGGGCGGCCGGCCGCCCGGC
>RFGE01000022.1 GCA_003696105.1 Deltaproteobacteria bacterium
GGATTTCGGGAACTGGAGCACCTTGTCGTAGAACTTCTCCGCGTTCGCGAGCTGATTTTGATTGAAGAAGTAGTCGGCGAACGACAGGTACGCATCGGGAATGTACTTCGAGTCGGGGTAGTCTTTGATCAGGCGGTAGAACACCTTGCGCGCCTGCTCGTGGTACTTGGCCGACTGCAGGGTGAAGGCGTAGTAGAACAACGCCTCGTCCATGCGGGGGTAATCCTTGAACTTCGGGTTGTCGGCGATCGCCTTGTAGACCTTGATCGACCGCAGCAGCCACTTCTTCTCGGCGTCGAAGTACTGCTTCTGCTTCCGTTTGAGCGCGGCCTTCTTCGCCGCCGACTTCGCGCGGTCGATTTTCGAGTACAGCTCCATTGCCTGGAACCGGAGGTAGCGCTGCTTTTGCGCATACAGCTCCGCGAGGCGGAACAGCAGGTCGGGGCGCTCGGGATCGTCAGCGTCCGTCTCCTGGATCAGCGCGATGTATTCCTTGATCTGTTCGTCGCGGATCGACTGGACCTTGGTCTCGATCTGCATGAACTGATCGGCCGTGATCTCCGGAACCTGCTCCTTCTTCTTCTCCTTGTCGCTCTTTTCGCGAGGCTGGAGCTTGGCGGTCCGCTCGGTAGCCTTCACCTTGACGCGGACCGACTTGCGTTTGTAGCGGCCGACCTGAGCGTTCGCCGCTAGCGGCAGGGCCAAGCTGACGGCAACTCCGATCGCGATCCCAACGTTCGCACGCATACTTCAACCTTTCCTTCGGCTGGTGGGCGAAGCTCGCCCGCTCACGGGCTCCCCGAAACGCACGGACGCGCGCGCGACCGGTCGCCGCTGCGCGCGTCCCCGAATGTGCTGGCTTTCGTCGTCATAACCTCGAGTGGGCAAGGCGAGGTCGCCGACGAATCGAGCTAGCTATTTGGCGCCCTTCTTCGGGCACTTGGACTGGATGCGGAACCGGTAGAAGCCCAGCTCGTCCTTCCAGTACTCGCCGTTAAATTTCCACATGAAGTGCTCGTCGTCAACGAGAATCGGCTCGGGCTTCGCATCGCCGGAGATCCGGGTACCGCGCGCCTCCGCCGAGATCTGGCCAGCGCGGGCGTTGAGCACCTCGATGCGGATCTTGCGGCCATCGCGCGACAGCTCGGTGAGTTCCTTGTTGAGCCGCTCGATACGCTCGCGCGATAGGCGTCCGGCGTCCGCCTCGGCAAGTGACTTCTGCACCGTGAGTTCCTGCAGCACCTCGGCGGCGATCGCCGTCGTGCGCCACGCCTTGTCGGCCTTCTCGAAGTCCTTGAGTTCCTTGTCCAATTCGTCGACCCACGCGTAGGTCTTCTTGAGCGTGCGGTCGCCGAGCACCGACGACACCAGCCGCTGGGTGGCCGGATCGAGCCCGGCCTTGCCGGCCAGGATCTTCTTCGCGTAGCCGTAGAACTCGGCGTTGTCCTCGTACTTAGACAAGATGTCCTTGAGGTTCTTGCGCAGCGGCCCGTACTGCGTGTTGTACTCGGCCACCGCCTCGAGCGCCCGGTCGTACAAACAGTACTTGTAGTAGATGACCGCCTTCAGAAGGATCGACTCGGGAAAGAACTCGTTTTCGAAGTACGGCGCGTTGAGCGTGTGAATGTTTCCGAGCGCCTTGGAGTTGATCTGTTTCATGAAGTAGGCCCAGCTGGCCTCGAACAGCGACTTGAGCCAGTCGGGTGACCGCTGGTCCAGCTTCTCGTAGTACTTGATCGACAGGTCGTACTGCTGCGTCGAGTAGAAGATGCGCGCCATCTGCAGGTTGGCCAGTTCCTCGAATTTCTCGATGTCGTCGGCCGAGTACTGCTTGGGGCGCTCCTGCGCGATCGCGAGGATCTCCTTGAATGCGTCGAGCGCGGGCTTGCCCTGGTACTTGCGGACGTAGGTGACCCCCTCGAAGAACTTGGCCTTGATGAAGAACGGGCTCTCGCGACTGACCTGGGTGAACAGCGAGATCGCCTGGTCGAAGTCGCCCTGACGATAGAAGTGGCGGCCGAGCAAGTAGTACAGCTCGTCCCGCACCGACTCCATGATCGGCTCGTCGAGGGCGCTCACGTCGTAGCTGCCGATTCGCTCGAGGATGCCGGACGTCTCCGGCAGCACGCGGGACAGCGCCGCCAGCCACTTGAGCGTGGCACCGTGGTAGCGGTGGGCCGCGCCCGCCTGGACGATCCGGTCGAAGTACGCGAGCGCCGCCGCGTAATATCCCATCTGGTACAGGGTCTTACCGACGAAGAACTCCGCGCGCTGTTTGTTCGCCGCGTCGTCTTCCGTCTCGCCGTTGACGACTTTGTAGAACTCGATCGACGCCGAGTAGTAGTCGCCCTTCTCGTACAGCTTGATCGCGCGCTGCAGCGTCTTGGACGGGGGCAGCCGCTGGCCGTCGTCGGCCTCGAAGGTCATCTCGTCGCCGTCTTGCCCATCTTGGGCGGCCGCCAGCCGCGGCGCCGCGACGGCGGACAGGGCGATCAACAGGGCGGTGAGCAGGTTCGTTCGTAGCATCGGCAACTCCTCGACTCGCGGGCGCGGCGACTTCGAACACGCGGCGAGGGGCATCTTCGTCTCGCGGCGCAGTCACTGTCAAGCGCGCGCCACGATCCCGCGCCGTCACTTCGCGCGCCGGCTGACAATGACCAACGGCGTCGGCATCTGCCCGCCGCCGCCCTTGACATCCGAGGGCGCCATCATATGATGGCGCCCGGGTTACGAGGAGTTGTGCGCATGCGACGCTCGAGACTGGCTGTGACAAGGGTTTTCGTCCGTGACCGTGGCGCCACGCCGGCTCGTAGCGGCGCGCACCGCGCGACGCGGTGGCTCGCGCTCGCGGCGCTTGCCGCGCTCGCGGCGTGCAGCGGCGAGCCGGTCGGACGAATCTGCTTCCTAGGCATCGACGCCGGCAACCCGCGACAAGCGGTCATCGCGTCGCCGGCGCTCGAATGTCCGTCGCGCACGTGTTTGCACCAGCCGCTGCAAGGGCAACTACCGGAAGGGTCGGAGTACGCCGACCTGTGCACCGCCGAGTGCGACTCGGACGGCGATTGCGAGAAGGTGCCCGAGTCGCCGTGCGTCAACGGGTTCACCTGCGCGGTCCCCGTCGTCGTCGGGCCGTTTTGCTGCCGCAAAATGTGCATCTGCAAGGACTACCTGATCATCCCGGACGGCGGCATTCCGCTGCCGAAGGCGTGCGACCCGAGCGACGAGGCGAACCGCTGCTGCAACCTGCCGGGGCGCGACAACCTGCCGGAGTGCGGCGGCGGCCAGTAGCGATGTCGCGGGCCGCCGTCCTCGCACGCGGTGGCCGCGACGTCACCATGTGCGCGCGAACGCGCGGTCGTCGGGGCGAAATGCGTCTTCGATGTGGACGACGACGTCGCCGGTGACGCCGACGACGTCGAACCGACACGCGGACGCCGGATGCCGCGTGAGATATGCCTCGGCGACCCGTGCGACCTGGTGCTGCTTGGCCGGGCCGATCGCATCGAGAGCGGTTCCCCAGCGGCCGGACGCGCGGCAGCGGACCTCCACGAACACCAGCGTGTCCCCATCGCGCGCGACGATGTCGATCTCTCCGGAGGGGAGGCGCACGTTGCGCGCGACGATGCGCAGCCCCTTGCGCCGCAGATAGCGGACCGCGACCCGCTCCGCGGCCCGTCCAGCGTCCAGCCGACGATCCCGCACCATGCTCCCCGCATACCGCGGGCGTGTGACATGATGCCGTCGAGCCGCCGCGCGACACGACTGGGCGGCTACACACGAGGAGCTCAGCCATGGCATGGAAGCTGTTCGCGTCCACCTTCGCCGCCATCTTCGTCGCCGAGATCGGCGACAAGACCCAGTTGGCCGCGTTCGCGCTCGCGGGCGGCACATCGTCGCGGTGGACCGTGTTCGCCGCCGCGTCGCTGGCGCTCGTCGCCACGACCGCGATCGCCGTGATCGCGGGCGCGGCGGTCGGCCGCTACGTGCCCGCGATCTGGCTGCGCCGCGGAGCCGGCGTCCTGTTCGTCGCCATGGGACTCGTGTTCTTGTGGACCGCGCCGCCGGCCGAACACCCCGACGAGCGGGCGCAGGCAGCCGACCGCCAGGCGGCCGCGCGCGGCGAATGACCGCCAGCCGCGACCGCCGCGCGGAGACGGCCCAATTCCGACGGCGGGCGCCGCGCGACGACCGCGGCGAGCCGATCGCTCATGTGCGCGGCGCTCTACAGTTGCATGTGCAACCAGACCGCGCCGTCGCCGGTCGGCGCTACTCCGAGTCCGCCGCGTCGCCGGCGGCCTGCGCCTCGGCAACGGCCTGCGCCTCGGCGGCGGCCTGCTCGGCAGCGGCTTCCGCCCGCGCTTCGGCCTCCGCCTGGGCCTTGGCCTTGGCGCGGTCGTACACCCGCTCGCGAATCCGCGCCGCCTTGCCGCGCAGCTCGCGCAGGTAGTAGAGCTTGGACCGCCGCACGCGACCGCGGGCGCGCACCTCGACCTTCTCGACGTTCGGCGAATAGAACGGGAAGATGCGCTCGACGCCGACGCCGTAGCTGATCTTGCGGACGGTAAACGATGCGCGCGCCCCCCCGCGGGTGCGCTTGATGCACACGCCCTCGAACGCCTGCAGGCGCGTCTTGTCGCCTTCCCGGATCTTGACCCACACCTTGATGGTGTCGCCGGGGCGGAAGTCCGGCAGCTTCTTGTCGCGCCGGTATTCCTTCTCGATATCCTGGATGACGGGGTGCGGAGCGGACATAGGGCGGTACTTCTACAGCATTTTCGGGCCGTCAGGGAGCCCTTTTTCCAAAGAAACGATCGAGGTAGACGCCGACTGCGGTCCGCACGGACAGGTGGCGGAATTCCGAGGGGCCGACGATCGGCGTAAGCACTTGATCTGACAACGAAAACACGGAGTCGGCGAGGCCGTGGCCCGTCCCGAACACGAGCGCGAGCGGCGCGTCGGGATCCGCCGGGACCGGCACGGGCACCGCATCGGGCCGCTCCCGGGCCGACGTCGCCACCACCCACGGGCGCCGCTTGCCGTGGCGGCGCGCGATGTCGGCCAGCGCGTCGTCCAGGCTCGCGACCGCCCGCACCGCCGCGAGCGCCACGCCGCGCTTGGCCTCGCGAGCTGCTCCGTCCTGCCAGTTCGCGATGACGCGCGCGACCATGTCCCGCTGCGCGGCGATCGGCGTGATCACGTAGTAGCCGGCGAGGCCGTACGTCGTCGCCGATCGCGCGATGTCGTGAATGTCGAGGTTCGTGATGGACGTCGTGATCGTGCGGCCGCCGGCATCCAGCACCGGGTGGTGGACGAGGCACACGTACGTCGCCCCGGCCCGCGCCGCGAGCCCGCGCAGCAACAAGTCGGGCCGCCGCGCCAGCGTGCGTTCCACCGCGCGCGCCCGCCGCCATGCCGCGATGGCCGCGTGGTTGCCGGATTGCAACACCTCGGGCACGCGCACACCGCGCACCTTTGCCGGCCGCGTGTAGTGCGGGTACTCGAGCAGCGGCTCGGAGAACGACTCCTCGTCGACGGACGACGCCTCGCCGAGCACGCCGGGCACGTAGCGCGACACCGCGTCGATGACGGCCATCGCCGCGGGCTCACCGCCGGACAGCACGAAGGCCCCGATCGACAGTTCCTCGTCGATCGCCGGCGCGATGCGGGCGTCGATGCCCTCGTAGCGGCCGCACACCAGCAAGATGTGGTCGAGCGCCGCGAGTTCGCGCACGCGGCGTTGCGACAGCGGTGCGCCTGCCGGCGACAGCAAGATGCGGTGTGCGCCGGGGGCCGACTCGATGGCAGCGAGCACCGGCGGCGCCATCATCACCATCCCGGGGCCGCCGCCATACGGCGCGTCGTCGACGGTGCGGTGCTTGTCGGTGGCGAATGCGCGCGGGTCGACGAACTCGACCTCGACGAGGCCGGCGGCGCGCGCCTTGCCGAGCAGCGATGCGTCGAGAAACGACGCGAACATGTCGGGAAACAGGGTGACGACCGTGAACTTCACCGGCGCACCTCGGGCAACCCCTCCGGCGGATCCACGACGACCCGGCGCCGGTCGAGGTCGATGTCGACGACGAGGGCGCCGCGGACGAGCGGCAGTTCGCGCTCGACGTCGCCGTCCCGTATGACGAGCCGATCCTGCGCGCCGGGGATGACCGCCTCGATGCGCCCCCACGGCGTGCCGTCGACCAGCTCGACGGCGCAACCGATGAGGTCGACCTCGAAGACCTCCCCCGGCGCCAGCGGCACGTCGGCGCGATCGACCGCGACCGCCGCCCCCTTGAGCGCCTCGGCGCGGTCGCGGTCGGCGACGCCGTCGACGGCGAGCAACACGGCCCCGCGCGTCCCGGCCCGCGCGCTCGCGACCGCATAGGGTTCGCCGTCGAGGTAGACGGTCGCGACGGCGTAGAGCGTTTCGCTTTCCGGGTTGTGCAGGTGGACGCGCAGCTCGCCCCGCACTCCGTGGGCGCGCGCGACGTAGCCGATGAGCAGGAGGCGGTCGTCGGCCATGACCCCGCCGGCGCGCTACTCGAGGATCTCGACGAGAATGCGCTTGCGCGACCGCGGCGCAGCGGCGCCGACGACCTGGCGGATGGCGCGCGCGGTCTTGCCGCCGCGGCCGATGACCTTGCCGAGGTCTTCGTCGGCGACCTCGATCTCGTAGACGTTCGCGTTGCGCTCCTCGACGAGCTCGACGCGGACTTCCTCCGGCCGGTCGACCAGCCCCTTGGCCAGGTAGCGGATGAGTTCGATCAGATCGGGGGCCGGCATCGGCGACGCGCGGGCCTACTCCGCAGCCGCGGCCTGCAGCTTGCGGGCGAGGTTGCGAACGGTGTCGGTCGGCTGGGCGCCGGTCGACAACCAGTAGCCGTAGCGTTCCTGGTCGAGGTGAACGACCTTGGCGCGCGGATCGTAATACCCGATCTGCTCGATGAACCGGCCGTCGCGCGGTTTGCGCCGGTCGGCCGCGACGATGCGGTAAAACGGCCTCTTCTTGGCGCCCTGGCGGGCCAATCGGATCGAGACTGCCATAGAGCGCGGCAACCTACACGCGACCGACGACCCTGTCAACACCCGAAATCTCCGCGCCGGGCGCGGCCGCACACGCAGCGCGCGGCCGCGGCGCCGTGCTATATCCGGGCCGTCGTGGTGATCGTCAGACGTGCGCTCGTCGCCTGCTGCGCCGCGGCCCTCGCCGCCTGCTCCGCGCGGCCCAAGACCGCGGGATCCGGCGACTCGGCCGGCCGTCTGACCGTGTTCGTCACCACGGAGGTCAAGGGCCAGACCGAGCCGTGCGGCTGTACGAGCGACCCGATGGGGGACCTCGCGCGCACCGCGGCGCTGATTGCAGGCGCACGGCGGGCCGGGCCGGTCGTGGTCGTGGACGGGGGATCGCTGCTATACGGCGAGGCGCGGGTGCGCCCGGACCGCGCCGTACAGGCCGAACGCAAGGCCGACCTCGTCGCGGAGGTCTACCGCGACCGGCTCGGCGCCGCCGCCATCGGGTTGGGCCCGTTCGACCTCGCGAGCGGCCCGGACGGGGTGCGCCTGCCGCGCCAGGCGGCCAACGCGCGCGGCGTCCGCACCGAGCCGCCGAAGGTGATCGACGCCGGCGGCGTCCGCGTCGGCGTGTTCGGGGTGGTCGACCCGGCGCGGGTGGCCAAGGCAGGTGTCGACGCTTCAGACCCGGTCGCCGCGGCGCGCGACGCGGTGCGGTCGCTGGCCGCCGACGGCGCGCAGGTGATCGTCGCGCTGCTCCACATGAGTCGCGCCGACGCGCGGTCGCTCGCCGCGGCGGTGCCCGGCATCCACCTGGCCGTCGTCGGCGCCGATGCGCCGGAGCCCGACCGCGTGTCGCCGGCGCCGGAGCGCGCGGGCGACGCGTGGCTGGTGCAGCCGGCCAACCGCGGCCAGGTCGTCTCCCGGATCGATCTCACGTGGCGCGGCCCCGGGCCGCTCGCCGACGCGATCGGCCCGGCGCGCGCGCGCGCCGAACTGGCCGAGCTCGACCGGCGCATCGCAGTGGTCGAGGCGGACGTCGCCAAGTTTGCCGCGGACCCGGCGGCGGACCCGACATTCGTCGCCGCCCAGCGGGCGGATCTCGCCGAGCTGCGCGCGCGCCGCGCCGCGCTGGCCGCGGAGCCGCTGCGGGTGCCCGCCGAGGGCAGCTACTTCGTGCTCGAGCAGATCCCGATCCGCAAGGCGCTCGCGTGCGACGCCGACGTGGTGGCGAAAAAGCGTGCGTATGACCTGGCGGTGGGCCGCGACAACCTGGCGCGCGCGCCGGCCGAACCGCCGCCCGTGCCGCCGGGCCAGGCGGGCTACGCCGGCATCGGCGAGTGCGCGTTCTGCCACGCCGACGCGGTGGCGTTTTGGCGCGGCACCGTCCACGCCAGGGCGTGGGAGACCCTCGAGCAGCTCGGCAAGCAGTACGACCTCGAGTGCGTGTACTGCCACGTGACCGGGTTCGACCGGCCGGGCGGCGCGACGCTCAAGACGCTGGCGAATCCGCCGGAGGGCGAGTCGCTGCGCGACGTCCAGTGCGAGGTGTGCCACGGGCCCGCGTCGCTGCACGTCGACGCCGACGGCAAGGAACGGCCGCGGTCGCTGGTGCGGGCGCCGCCGGTCGACACCTGCGTGACATGCCACAACGAGCTGCACTCGGATACGTTCGACTACGAGGCGTATTTGCGCGACGTCACCGGGCCCGGCCACGGCGAGGCGTTCCGCGCGCGGCTCGGCGACGGGCCGACCGGACGGCAACTTCGCCGCGCGGCGCTCGAGGCGGCGGGGGCTGCGATCGGCGAGGGATGCGACAAGTAGCGAACGCGGCGCGCGCAGTCTGCACCGGGGGCCGGCGACGGGCATGCCACGGGCGGCGACTGATTGTATCAGCAACCGTTGCGCTCGCGGTGGCCGCGGCGCCGGCGTGCGGCGGCGCCCAGGCCCACCCGCCGGCGCGGCGCGGCGCGGTGACGCGCGGACTGGCCGCGTGGTACGGGGCAAAGTTTCACGGGCGCCGGACCGCGTCCGGCGAGCGGTTCGACCGCCGCGCGCTCACCGCCGCCCACCGCACGTTGCCGTTCGGCACGCGCGTTCGAGTCACCAACCTCGCCAACGGCCGGTCGGTGATCGTGCGGATCAACGACCGCGGCCCGTACGGGCGGCGCAATCGCATCATCGACGTGTCGGAAGCGGCGGCGCGCCGCCTCGGGATGCTGCGGTCGGGGGTCGCGCGGGTCGAGATCGTCGTCGTCGAGCTCGGCGACGGACGCGGCGCCCGCCGCCGCGCGGGCAAGCGGCGATGATCGAGTTGGCCCACGTGACCGTGCGCTACGGCTCGGTGGAGGCGTTGTCGGACGTCACCGCAACGATCGAAGGGCGCGTCATCGGGTTGCTCGGTCCCAACGGCGCCGGCAAGTCCACGTTGCTGAAGGTGCTGCTCGGTCTCACGGAGTTCTCCGGCGACGCGCGCGTGTGGGACCTGTCGTGCCGCACCGACGCGCTGCGCATCCGCGACCGCATCGGCTACATGCCGGAGCGCGACTCGTACCTGGCCGACCTCAACGCCGTCGAGATGTGCGCGTACGCGGGCGAACTCGGCGGGTTGCCGCGACACGAGGCGATGCAGCGCGCGCACGAGGCGCTGTACTACGCAGGGCTCGAGGACAAGCGGTACCTGCCGGTGGCCGGTTACTCGACCGGGCTCAAGCAGCGGGTGAAGCTCGCGCAGGCGCTCGTGCACGATCCGAAGCTGCTGTTCCTCGACGAGCCGACCAACGGTCTCGACCCGCGGGCGCGCGACGAGATGCTCGCACTGATCGAGGATCTGCCCGCGCGGCGCGGCTGCACCGTCGTGCTGTCGACGCATCTTCTGGCCGACGTGGACCGCGTGTGCGACGCGGTCGCCATCCTGCAGTCCGGACACATCCGCTACTCGGGCTCGATCGCCGCTTTGCGATCGGGCGGCGGCGACGGCGTCTACGACGTGGGCGTCAAGCGCGATGCGCCCGCGCTGGCGCAGCGCCTCGCGGCCGCGGGCTGCCGCGTCGACGTGCGCGATCCGCTGCACCTGGAAGTGGCCCTCCCCGCGGGCGCCGACGCGCGGCTCGTGCTGCACCACGCGCGCGACGCCGGCGTACAGGTGCGACACATCGCGCCGCGCACGGTGTCGCTGGAGACCGCGTTTTTGCGCGAGATCGGAGCCGCACCGTGACGCCGTCGCGCGACGCCGCCGTCCACGACCTGAGCTATCGCCCCTACGAAGGCGTACGCCGGCCTCTGCACACGCGCTACCGGGCCATCGCCCGGAACCTCGTGGCGGTGAGCTGGCGCGGGTGGCTGCGACTGCGCGCGTGGGTGATCGCGGCGGTGATCGCCGTCGTCGTGTTCGGCGCGCTCACGTACGTGTTTTCGTTTCTCACGCAAAACCGCATCGTCGAACACGCGCTCGCGGGCAGCGGCACGCCGCTGCGCCTGACGGACTACCTGCTGCCGCTGTCCGTCGACGTGATGACGACGCTGGCGTTCGTCGTCGGCTTGACCGCGCTCGCGGGCGCCGTGGCCGACGACCTGCGCGCGGGCGCATTCGAGTTCTACTTCGCGCGGCCGATTCGCGCGCGCGACTACATCGCCGGGAAGCTGCTCGGCGGCGCGATCATGATCGGAGCGATCGCCCTGTGCGGCCCGGTCGTCGTCGCCCTCGTGCAGCTCGCGCTGTCGACCGACACCGCGCGCGCGGCGGCCGGCGTGGCGCGCGCGATCGCGGCGGGGGCGATCGCCACGGCGGCGTTCGCGGTGGTGCCGCTCGGCATCGGCGCACTCGGGTCGCGGCGGCGCTATACCGCGGCGGCGTGGGCGCTGCTGTATCTCGTCGCCGGTAACGTCGCGATCGGCATCGGCCACGCCGTCGGCGCCCCCGAAGTCGGCGCGTTGAGTCTCAAGCAGTCGGTGATGGCGCTCGCGTATGCGATCTTCGACGTCCGCATCGTGCGCGGCGACGACCTCCTGCCGCCGGAGTGGGCGGCGGTACTCGCGCTGATCGGATACGTCGGCGCGGCGCTCGGCGCGCTGAGCTGGCGCGTGCGCCGCGCGTACCGGCGGGGAGTGGCGACAGGATGACCGGCGTCGACTCCGCGGCAGCGATCGCCTTCGACCACTGCTCGAAGTGGTACGGGCAGGTGCTCGGCCTGTCGGACGTGTCCTGGTCGACCGGCGCCGGGGTCGTCGGCCTGCTCGGCCCCAACGGCGCTGGCAAGTCGACGTTCATCAAGCTCGTCGCCGGCCTGATGCGACCCTCGCGCGGACGCTGCACCGTGTTCGGACAACCGCCCGCGGCGTCGCGCGACGCCCGCGCGCGGATCGGCTACGCGCCGGAGCACGACCGCGCGTGGGACGAGCTGACTGCACTCGAGTTCGTCGCCGCGCTCGCCGAACTCGCCGGCGTGCCCCGGCGCGCCGCCCGCCGCCGCGCCGAGGACGCGCTCGCCAGCGTCGGCATGGCCGACGCGATGCACCGGCGCATCGCCGGCTTCTCCAAGGGCATGCGCCAGCGCACGAAGCTGGCCCAGGCGCTCGTCCACGATCCGGACCTGCTGCTGCTCGACGAGCCGCTCACCGGCGTGGACCCGCTCGCGCGGCGCGACCTGATCTCCCGCATCCGCGACCTCGGCGCCGCGGGCAAGACGGTCGTCGTGTCGAGCCACGTGTTGCCCGAGGTCCAGGCGATCACCGACACGGTGCTCGTGCTCCACCGCGGCCGCGTACTCGCCGAGGGCAACGTGATGCGCATTCGCGAATTGATCGACCGCCACCCGCATCGCATTCGGGTCGCGTGCGATCGGCCGCGCGAGTTGGCCGCCGCCGTCGTGCGCGCCGACCACGTCGTGCGGCTCTCGCTCGAGGACGGCGCGGTGGTCGTCGAGACGCGCGCGCCGGACGCCTGCTACGACCTGCTCGCCGACGCGATCTGCGAACTCGACATCGCGGTGACGGCGCTGTCGTCCCCCGACAACAATCTGGCGGCGGTGTTCGCGTACCTCACCGACGACCGGGGGGCAACGGCGTGACCGGACTGCAGGCTACCGTCTCCGTCGCGAAGCTGGCGCTGGCGCGCGCGCGCCGCGGGCGGCTGGCGTGGATCACGGCGGCGGTCCTGCTGGCGCCGGCCGGGCTCGCCGCCGCGATCGGCTCGCGGGATCGCGCGTGGGACGCGACGCTCGAGGCGTTGACCCTGCTCGTGGCGGTCGTGCCCGCCCTGTGGCTGGCCCCCGCGCTGGCGGAGGAAATCGAGGACGACATGGTGTCGTACCTGTGGTCGCGGCCGATCCCGCGCTGGTCGGTCGTCGCCGGCAAGTGGCTCGCGTTCGCCCCGTCCGTCGCCGCCGGCCTGGCGATCGCCACGGTCGCGGCACACTGGGCCGCGCTCGGCGCGATCGCGTCGGCGCAGCTGCCCGCCGCGGTGGCCGCGGTCGCCGTCGGGGCGGTCGCGGCGGCAGGCGCAGCCGCCGGCGTCGGCTCGATCGCGCCTCGCCACCCGACCACGGTGGCCATCGCATACCTGGCGCTGGTCGACCTGATCATCGGTCAGATTCCGTTTGCCATACAACAGTTGTCGGTGACGCACCACGTGCGGACGATCGCGCACGCGACCACCGCCGCGACGGCGGGCGCCAGCGCCGTGCGGGCGGTGGCGATCGCCGCCGCGTGGCTGGCGATCGCGGCGTTCCGCGCCGCGCGGGCCGAGCCCGGCGACCGGCGCTGACGGCGAGGCCGTCCCGCACGCCGCGGCAGGTCGCCTGCGCGCAGGCGGCTCCCGTGGCGCGGCCGCCGCGCACGCCGCGGCAGGGTCACCTGCGCGCCGGCGGATCCCGTGGCGCGGCCGCCGGATCCGCCCCGTCACCGCGGCCGGCCGGCGCGGTCGTGACGCGGCGCCGGCGCGCGCGGGCGGCCGACCCGTCGCGCGACCGCATCGGCGAGTTGGGTCCACCACGCGGCGCGATCCGGGTGGTCGAACACCGCCGCATCCAAGGCCGCCCGATCGGCGCGGCGCACCTCGTCGGCGATCGGACCGATCGGCCGGCGCGCGACCCGCTCGAGCGCCGTCGCCGCCGCCGGTGAGATGCGACGTGGGTCGACGACCGGCAGCGCGGCGGCTCCCGCGACCGTCCACTCGAGGGCGCCCTCGCCCATCGACGCGCGCCCGAGCGACTCGATCGCCAGCGCGGTCCACGTCGAGTTGAGCACCGCCGCCAGCCGCGCCGCGGGCACGCCCGGCTTCGGCCGCACGGCGTAGACGCGCTGATCGCAGGCGATCGGCTCGGCGCAGCGGTGCTGCACGAACCGGTCGTGGTACGCCTTGGTGAAGAACAGCCGCGCGCGCTGCACCCGCAGCGCCCACCACGGATCGCGCGCGCGCAGCGTCCGCCGTGTGGCCACCTCCCGGCGCGACGCGAGATAGCGGCGCGCGCCGGGCAGCCGCGCGGCGCGGGCCGGGTCGACCGCGACGGCGACGAGCGGCGTCGCGCGCGGGTCGACGTCGATCCGGTCGGCCGGCCGTTTGAGCAGCGGCACGAGCGCCTCGGGTTCGATGCCGAGCGCCGCCGCCCGCGCGCGCGGCAGGTAGAACACGTCGTTGGCGCCGGTCGTCGCGCCGCGCCGCACGTCCGCGACCTCGCCGAGCGCGATCAACCGATCGCCGGCCGCCGCCGTGAACGCAAACCATGCGTCGGGCGCGGTGAGCAGCGCCCGCCACGCGCGCGGATCGTCTCCGGCGCGCACGTCGGCCACCGTCGCGAGCGAGCCGAGCGGGACCGCGGCGCGGGCGGTCGGCACGCGCAGCCGCGCGAGCGCGGTCGAACGCGAGTCGCGCGCGCCGCGCTCGAGCACGACGATCACCGCGTTGACCGCCGCGTCGGCGAACCAGCGCTCGCGCGGCGCGTCGACGACCGCGCGCACCGCCGCGTGGCGGCGAACGAACGCCCACAGCGTGTCGCCGTAGTCGGCGTCGACCAGCGCCGACGACACGACGAGCGCGACGCGGCCGCCGTCGGGGCGCGCGAACCGCAGCGCGCGCATCACGCACGCGGCGGCGAGATCGCCGCGCCGGACGACTCGATCGAGCGCGGCCGCCGGAGCGTCCGGCCAGTCCGCGGCCAGCCGTGCGCGCACCCGCGCGCGCGCCGCCGCCGGGAGCCGCTCGGCGCGCACGTACGGCGGGTTGCCGGCGACGACGTCGAACGGCGCGGGCGGCCGCGCGAACAGGTCGCCGGCGATCACGCGGGCGCCCGGCACGCGCGCGCGCGCGACCGCCGCGTGTGCCGGATCGAGTTCGATGCCGACGACCTGCGACGCGCCGGCGCGGCGTGCGCCGGCGAGAAACGCCCCGTCGCCGCAGGCCGGGTCGAGCACCCGCGCGCCGGGGCCGGCACCGGCGAGCGCGAGCGCGAGGTCGACGACGGCGGGCGGCGTGAACCACTGGCCGAGGTCGCGACGGCGGCGGGCGGCGGGCGCGGGCACGGCGTCATTATCGCGCCCGGCACCCACGCCGGGCCGGCACCGGCCGGCGATCTACGGTAGAGTCCGGGGCGATGCCGATGCTCAAACCGGGCGACAAGGCCCCCGACTTCCAAGTCACCGCGCACGACGGCTCGACCGTGCGCCTGTCCGACTGCGCGGGCAAGCGCGTCCTGTTGTGGTTCTACCCGAAAGCCGACACCCCCGGTTGAACGATCGAGGGCAAGGGATTCCGGGACCGAATCCGCGAGTTCGACAGCAAGAACACGGTCGTCTACGGCGTGTCGTTCGACACGGTCGACGAAAACCGCGCGTTCGCCGAAAAGTTTTCGTTTCCGTTTCTGCTGCTGTGCGACACGGACCGCACCATCGGCCTGGCCTATGGCGCCGCCGACGCGCCGGACGCGGGCTACGCGAAGCGCATCTCGTACCTCATCGGCCCCGACGGGACGATCGAACGGGTGTACGAGTCGGTCGACGTGAACGCACATCCGGCCCAGGTGCTCGCCGACATCGGATAGGAGCGCCACGGCGCACAGGCGCGCCGGCGGAAGTGCCACGGGCGAGGGTCGGCGCACGCTCGCAGCGCACGAGGGCGCATATGAACGTGCGGTACCGGAAGGCGCGAGGGCGTACACCGGCGATCGCCGTCCGATCGCGGCCGCAGCCAGTGGCTAGGCGCAACGTCCGGCGAGTCGTTCGCCTACCGCGGCGCCGGCGGGTGCGCGCTCGGCTGCGCCTGCGCGATAGGCCGGCAGCCAGATCGTGAATCGCGCGCCGCCGCCGTCGCGGTTGGCGGCGTGTAGCGTCCCGCCGGCGCGCTCGATCAACTGCCGCGAGATCCACAAGCCGAGCCCAGTCCCCTCGCCGGGAGGCTTCGTCGTGAAAAACGGCTCGAACAGATGGTCCATCGCGCCGGCCGCGATGCCCGGCCCGTCGTCGTCGACGTCGATCTCGACGCCGCCGCCTGCGGGGGCCGCGCGGACGACGATCGCGCCGGTGCGGCCGTCCATCGCGGCGCGCGCGTTGAGGATCAAGTTGACGAGGACTTGTGCCAGTTCGCCGGGATAGCCGGCGACACAGTCGACGCCGGCGGCGAGATCGACGCGAACCGAGGGTCCGGCGCGCAGCGCGGGCGCCGTCGTCTCGATCGCATCGTCGACCGCGGCCGCGACGGACACCGGGCCCGGCGGCCCCGGATCGCGCCGGCTCGCGCGGGACAGTCGCGCGGCGATGCGCCGGATGCGCTCGATCGACCGCTCGAGCGCTGCGACGTCCTCTCGCTCGTCGTCGCGCGCGCGGTGCAACAACAACGCGGCGCTCGCCGACACGACCATCAACGCGTTGTTGATCTCGTGCGCGATGCTCGACGCCATCACGCCCACGGTCGCGAGTTGTTCCTGATGGGCCAACGCGCGCACCATCTCGACCCGCTGCCGCGCGTGGCGCCGCTCGGACCACAGGAGCCACGCAGCCGCGCCAGCGACCAGCAGGATCGCGACCGCGGCGATCGCGCCGAGCCGGTGCGCGGCCGCCGTCACCGGGGCGGCGAGCGCCGCGTCGCTCGCCGCGGCGACGACCGACCACGCGCCGCCCGTCCCCGGCACGGCGGCGACGGCGCGGGTCGCGGCGCCGTCGCGCGGCGGAGCGGGTCGCGCGCCGGCGGCGTACAACACGGCGCCATCCGGGCCGACGACCCACGCGCCGCTGTCGTCGCCCGCGTCGCCCTCGCCGCGCAAGTCGGCGAGCGCGGCGGCGGCCAGGGCCGCGGCGTCGATGTTGACCGACAGCCGCAGGCCCGACGCCAGCGGCGTGTCGAACGTGAGGTCGCCGCCGTGGCGGAGACATGCGTCGCACACGCCGTAGCCGCCGCCGTGCGCGGCGACCCGGTGCCGGTGGCCGGCGTGCGCCGCGGCCGCCGCGGCCGGGGCGAGGTCGTCGGTCGCGAGCACCCGCCCCCGCCCGTCGTGCACCAGCAGGTGAATGCCGGCGGCGCGATCGTCGTCGGTGAGCCACGCGGCCAGCCGCGCGTGCAGCGCGGCCGGGTCGGTCGTGGCATCGACCTCCGCCGCCGCGCGGGCCGTCGGGTCGCCGAACCGGTGCCGGACGTCCGCGAGCGTCGCACCGATGCGCGCCGCCGCCTGGCGAGCGAGGCGCGCTCGGTCGCGCGCGGCGAACTGGCGGGCGACCGCCGCCGTGTGGTGTGCGCCGGCGGCCGCGACGGCCGCGGCCGCGAGCGCGGCCGCGGCGAGCAGAGCGACCGGCAACGACAGACGGCGGAGTTGCGACGGCGCTGCGACCACAGCCGCACGCGATGCAAGCGCGCTGCCAGGCAAACCCCTCGATACGGCCGCGTGGCCGCTGCCCGCCGCCGGCGCCTGCGTTTCCAACTTGGTGCGGAGGGGATTCCAAGTCGGCTGTGCGCGGATGTGCGCCCGATCAGACGCTGGCGGCGATGCAGGCCTCGAACAGGTCCGGGTCGACGTTTCCGCCGGTGACGACGATCGCCGTCGCCCCCGCCGGCGCCGCGGCGACCGCGCCGGAGCGCACGGCAGCGACGGCGACGGCGCCGGTCGGCTCGACGATCTGGCCGAGGCGGCGGTAACACCACGCGACCGCGGCGCGGATGGCCTCCTCCGACACGAGCCCGATCTCCGCCACCCCGTCGCGCACCGCCGCGAACGTGCGCTCGCACACCGCCCCCTCGCACCCCTCGGCGATCGTCGGCGCCCCCCGGTAGTGCGTGAGCGCGCGCCCCTGTCGCAGCGACTCGTACATCGCGCAGTTCGCGCGCGGCTGCGCGCCGGCGACGTCGATGCCGCGCGGGCGCAGCCGCCGGACGAGGCCGGCGATCAAGCCGCCGCCGCCGACGGGAGCGATCACGCGCGCGAGATCGGGGATCTGGGCGACGAGTTCGTCGGCGAGACCGCCGCCGTTGCCCTCGATGACGTCGTCGTCGTCGAACGGGGAGACGAAGGCCGCCCCCGTCGCGCGTGCGGCGGCGCGCGCCGCGGCTTCCGCGGCGTCGTAGCCGGCGCCCTCGACGACGACTCGCGCGCCGAGCCGCGCGATCGCGTCGCGCTTGACCGCCGGGGTGGTCTCCGGGACGTACACGGTCACGGCCGCGCCGACGTGGCGCGCCGCGTAGGCGAGCCCCTGGCCGTGGTTGCCCGCCGACGCGGCCACGACGCCGCGCGCGCGCACCTCCGCCGGCATCGCCCGGAGCTTGCGCCACGCGCCGCGCGCCTTGAACGAGCCGGTGACCTGGAGGTTTTCCAGCTTGAAGTACAGCGCCCCGCGGGCGACGACCGGCGTCTGCCGAAGCACGCACCGACGGTAGCACGCCGCGCGCCGACGGCCGCGCGGCACGATAGCCGATCACACGGCCGCACGATCGCGGATCACAGGATCGACGCGGCCAGATCGTAGTCCGCCGAATCGGTCACGCGCGCGCGTACGAGGTCGCCCGGCTGTGCGGTGCCGTCGGTGAGATAGACGCAGCCATCCACCTCCGGCGCCTGCCCCTGCCAGCGTCCCTGCAGCAGCAGGTCGGTCTCGTCGGACAGCCCGTCGACCAGCACGTCGATCTCGCGCCCGACCATGGCGCGCAGTTTCGCGGCGCTGATGTCGCGTTGGATCGCGAGCAGTGCGTCCCGTCGCTGTTCGGCGACGCGGCGCGGGACCCGCCCGGGCAGCAGCGCCGACACCGTGCCCTGCTCGCGGCAGAACGGAAACACGCCGACGTGGTCGAACTCCACCTCGCGCACGAACGCGCACAGCGCGTCGAATGCCGCGTCGGTCTCGCCCGGATGGCCGGTGATGAACGTCGTGCGCAACACGACGCCGGGAATCCGCGCCCGCAGCCGGTCGACCAGCTCGCGGGCCGCTTTGCCGCCGTGCCCGCGGCGCATCTTCTTGAGCACGCCGTCGTCGATGTGCTGCAGCGGCACGTCCACGTACTTGGCGACGTTCGGCTCGTCGGCGATCGCGTCGATCAGCTCGTCCGTGAATGCCGTCGGGTAGGTGTAATGCAACCGCACCCAGCGCACGCCGTCGACGCGCGCCACCGCGCGCACGAGCTGCGCAAGCGTCGGCCGTTCCGGCCGATCGACCCCGTAGCGGGTGAGGTCCTGCGCGACGAGATTGATCTCCCGCGCGCCGGCGGCGGCGAGCCGGGCGACCTCGGCGACGACCGAGTCGACCGCGCGGCTGCGCTGCGGGCCGCGAAGCTGCGGGATGATGCAGAACGCGCACGGGCGGTCGCATCCCTCGGCGATCTTGACGTACACGGAATGGACCGGGCCCGACGGCAACCGCGGCGTGGTGTGGTCGTACAGATACTCGGGCGTGTCGGCGACCTGCAGCCGGCGGGCGTCGCGGCCGTCCAGCACGTCGGCGATGTGCGCGAAATCGCCCGACCCGAGGATGTGGTCGACCTCGGGCAACTCGGCCGCGAGTTCGTCCGGGTGCCGCTGGGTCAGGCAGCCGGTGACCACCAGCTTGCGGCAGCTGCCGGCCCGCTTGTACTCGGCCAGCTCGAGGATTGTGTCGACGCTCTCCTCGGCGGCCGGTCCGATGAACCCGCACGTGTTGACGACGATGACCTCGGCTCGCTCGGGGTCATCGACGATCTGATAGCCGGCCCGGTCCACCGCGCCGAGCATGACCTCGGTGTCGACCCGGTTCTTGGGGCAGCCGAGCGACACCATGTAGACACTGCGGGTCACGAACCCGCCATGCTGGACAACCGGCGAGGCGCTGTCAACGCAAATCGGCGCGCCGCCCAGGCCATCGCGATCGGCCGCCGGCCGGCCTCGGCGCGCGGTCGGTCTACAATGAAGCCATGGCCCCGCCGCGATCGCCGCTGCTGCCCGCCCTCGGCGATCCGCTGGTCGACCTGCTCGACGCGGCGGGCGTCGGCATCTCGATCACCGTGGACCGCGGCGATCGGCTCGAACGCCTCTACGTCAACCGCGCGGCCGCCGACCTGCTCGGCTACGGGGTCGACGAAGTGGCCGACATGCCGCCGATGCTGCCGGTCGCCGCCGACGAGCGCGACCGCGTCGCGTTCATCGCGCGGCGCGCGCGGGACACCGGCGCGGCCCCCGCGCCGCTGACCACCGCGCTCGTCGCCCGCGACGGCCGCCGCATACCGGTCGAGCTGACGTTCGCGCGCACCGAGTACCGCGGCTTGCCCGCGACGATCGCGTTCATCCGCGACGTGACGGACCGAGCGGCGATCGCCGCGGCGCTGCGAGAGTCGGAGCACCGGTTCCGCTCGCTCGCCGACGAGGCGCCCGACTCCATCACCGTGGCCGCGGATGGCCGATTCGTGTACGCAAACCGGGCTGCGGCGGCGGCGCTCGGCTACGACGAGCCGGATGAATTGATCGGCAAACCCGTGGCCGCCATCGTCCCGTCCGACGAGCTGCCGCGCATGCGCGAACGCATGGCGCGAGCGCTCGCCGGCGAGCGACTCGGGCCGAGCGAGTACACCGGGATCCGCAAGGACGGCGGCCGCATGACGATGGAAATCTCGTCGGTGCGCGTCGCGTGGGACGGACGCCCGGCACTGCTCGGCGTCGGACGCGACGTGAGCGATCGCCGCCGGCGCCAGGAGGAGATCATCCGCGCCAGCCAGCTTGCCGCCGTCGGCCAGCTCGCCGCCGGCGTCGCCCACGAGATCAACAACCCGCTCACCTTCGTGCTGCTGAACCTCGAGCGCATCCGCCGCGAACTCGCCGCCAGCCCGCTGTCGCACTTGCAGCAGCACGTCGAAGACGTGATCGACGGAGCCGAGCGCATCCGCGCCGTCGTCGGCGACCTGCTGTCGTTTGCCCGCGCGCCCGCCGCCGGGCGCACCCCGGCGCCCGTCGATGTGGTCGCCGTGGTGGACTCGGCGCTGCGGCTCGCGGGCCACGCGCTGCGCCGGTGCGCCCGCGTCGAGCGCACCGTCGCCGCCGTGCCGCCGGTGCCGATCGACCGCGCTCGCCTCGGGCAAGTCGTGCTCAACGTGCTCCTCAACGCAGCCGACGCGCTCGACGGCCGCGATCCGGATAGCGGTCACATCGCGGTGCGTGTCACCGAAGCGCCGCCCGGCGCGGTCGAGATCGCGATCTCCGACAACGGGCCTGGCGTCGCCGAATCCGACGTCGACCGGGTGTTCGAGCCGTTTTTCACGACCAAGCCGGCCGGCCGGGGCACGGGCCTCGGGCTCGCGATCTGCCGCACGATCGTCGAGGCGGCCGGCGGTTCGATCGCGCTGGACTCGCATCCGGGGACCGGCACGACGGTCCGCATTCGTCTCCCGACCGCGCGCGAACCGAAGTCGGGTGCCGGCCGCTGACGGCGCCGCTACTTCGACGGACACGGAGGATCGCCGGACAGCGCCGGCACGGAATCCTCCGGTACGACCGCGCGGAACACGGCGCCGCGCCCGCTCAGCGGCGCGGCCCGACCGAATGCCGCCAGCACCGCGAACCCGGCCAGACCGACGCCGCCGCACCAGTACAGCGCCGCGGCGGGCCCGTAGGACGCCGCGATCGGCAGGAATACGGCGCCGATCATGAACGAGCGCTTCGCGATGCTCTCGATGGACAGCACGGTCGCGCGGTGATCGGAACTGGCGATCTGCCGGTTGAGCAGCGGCTTGACCAGCGGCGAGTACAGGCCGGTCGCGATCGCTTGCACGAGCAACAACATCATCACCCACTCGCTGCGAACCTGGCCGAGCAACAGGAAGCTGCCGGCCAGCGCGATCAACACGCCCCACACGAGCACGTCCTCGCCGTACTGGCGGCGCAGCGCGTCGGCCTGGTGAGCGACGAACGACGCCACCGCATAGACGCCGGCGAAAATGAACCCCACCTCCGCGTAGCCGAACGACTGGGCCTTCAGCAGCGGCTGGTAAAGGTACGCGATCGCCTTGAGCAGCGCGAACACCACAGCCGCATAGCCGATCACCCACAGCAGCGCCCGATTGCTGCGCGCGGCGCGCAACGACTCGCGCATATGGCGGAAGTAGGCGCGCGCCTCCTCGCGCGCCGGCCGCAGCGGCCGCGACACGATCGCGGCGCGCTCGCCGTCCATCAGCAACGCGACCCCGAACGCGGCTGCCGACACGGCGGCCGTCGCCAGATACGGCAGCGCAAGGTCGATCTCCGCGAGCACACCCCCCGCCGCAAACGCCAGCGTCTGGCCGGCGAAGTGCCACGCGGACGCGCGCCCCTCGTGGTGCGCGTATTCGTCCGCGCGACCGTTGTCGACGAGCAAGTCGAACAGGTAGGCCGAATCCGCGCCCGAGCACAGAGACATCGAGGTCGCCGCCAGCACCTCCGCGATGGCGAACGCAGCGAAGCCGTGCGCGAAGTACGCCGTGACGCACGCCGCGACCATCGCGAGTGTCCCCGCCATCATGGAGCGGCGCCGGCCAATGCGGTCGGCGAACGCGCCCGTCGGGATTTCGACGAGGATGACGACGCCGCAGTAGATCGCGCCGAGAATGGAAATCTCGCTCCACTGTAGCCCGCGCGACTCGAAGAAGTAGACGAAGATCGGCACCCACAGGTACGAGGTCGCCAGCAGCCGGAACAGGTAGAACAGGCGAAGGTCGCGAGCCATCAGCGCAGCTCCGCCGGCCGCTCGTCGGCGGTCAAGATCAAGATCGCCTCGGCGGCGGTGATCCGGCCCACGTCGTCGCCGTCGACCAGCGCGCGCGCCAGCGGCGCGAGGTCGACCTGCGCGTCCAACCGCCGAAGGGCGATCGCGGCGTCCACCCGCAGCGCGCTCGCGCCGAGCTGCTCGACCAGCGCGTCAACCGCGCGGGTGTCCCCGAGCGCAGCCAGCGCGTGGGCCGCGCCGACGCGGTCGCCCGCGGTGAGGATGTCGGCCAGCGCGTCGCGCGCCTCGTCGTAGCCGGCGGCGCCGAGGGCCACTGCCGCGCGCGTGCGCGCAACGCGCGCCGAACCCGCGAGGGCTTCGCGCAGCACCGCGAGCCCGGCGTCGTCGCCGAGCAGCGCGAGCGCCGCGGCGGCCCCGAGCCGGTGCGTGCGCACGCGCAGCATCGCGCGCAGCGCGGTGCGGCCGGCGTCGTTGCCGAGCCGCGCGAGCGATCGCGCGGCGTCGAGGCGCACGTCGCGGCTCGGATCGCGCAACGCCGCCTCGAGCGCCGCTACGCCGCGCGCGTCGCCGGACCGGGCGAGCACGTACGCGACGCGCAGGCGCGCGGCCGGGCTCGGCTCCTCGTCGAGCCGCCGGCCGAGCGCGGCGAGCGCGTCCGGATCGCGCACGCGGGCGAGCGCGAGCGCGGCGTCGCGCGCCAGCCGAGGCGACGGCGACCGCATCAGCTCGCGCAGCGCGCCGACGGCGGCGTCGCGCAACACCGCCGGATCGACGCGCGCGTCCGCGGCCGGCGGCGGGGCGGGCTCCGGCGCCGGCGCCGGCGCGACGGGCGCATCCGTCGCGGCGGTCGCATCCGTCGGAGACGACGGCGACACCGCGTCGACGATCGCGATCGCCATGCCCCCGACGCAGACCGCCCCGGCGATCGCGAGCGCGCGGCGCTTGTTTCCGCGCCGGCCGGCCGCCGGCGACGCCGCACCGCGCTCCTCCGCGTCGATGCGCGCCTGCGCGCGCTCGTCCCACGTGTGCCCGCGCCCGACGACCGGGGCCGACACCGGTGACGCGGGCTCGTCGTCCCACAAGTCGTCGACGTCGCGCGGCGAATCGGCGACCCGCGCGACGGCCTCGTCGGCGCGCTCGTACCACGCCACGCTCATCGCGGTCTCCTCGGCGCGCGCCGGCGTGTTTTCGGCGCGCACCTCGATCGGCGGTGCGCGATCGGCGTCCGCGGCCGCGTCGCCGTCGGCGCAGGCCGCCGGTGCGCCGTCGGCACAGGCTGCCGAGCAGTACGTGTACACGTGCCCGCCTCGCACCCGCGCGACCGGCGCACGCGCGGGATCGATCGGACGCTGGCAGGTGGGACAGACGGCGGTCACGGGAACACCAACACGTTGTCGGCGCCGTGGCGCGCGATCAGGTCGTCGATGTAACGCAGCGCGTAGTCGCGCCGCGCCATCAGCGCCGCGACCTCGCTGTCGTCGAGCAACTCGTGAAACGGCCCCGGATCGTCGGCGAGCGCGGCGCGCACCGCCTCCTCGTCGAGCGCGCGCAACGCCGCCACCAGCGACCGCGAAAACTTCTGCACCTTCATCAGGTAGGAGCGGACCTTTTCCGCCCCGGCGGGCTGCCGCCCAAACGACAAGGTGTTGTCCATGTAGTACAAAAACGACCCGTCCGGCGACGAGCGGACGTTGCCGCCGCTCCACCGATCGAGATTGTTGATCAGAAAGTCGAACACCACCATGTCGCTGATCTGCGCGACGAGCCGCGCCTCCCGGTACGGCACCGGCTCGCCGATGGTCAGATAGCGGTGCCAGGTCACGACGCCGTCGACGCTGTCGACCGGGTAGCCGTCGATCCTCGGCTTGGCGATGCGCGGGATCCACCAGGACAGCTCGCCGACCACCCAGCCGTCGTTCTGGATCATCTCCGCTCGCAGCCGCGGCGCAATGTAGGCGCTGTCCGGTTCCAGGTGCGACAGAATGTCGTCGACGCGGAACATGCGACCGATCGCCGGCGCCACGGTACTCAACCCGAGCAGCCGGTTGATCCGGTACGCCGCCACCTCGCGGCGCGGCACGGTCTGCCAGTTGGTCTGGCGCGGCTTGAACGCGGCGCGCGCGCCGTTGTCGAAGTCGATCCGCAGCGAGATCGACGACCCGCCGAGGTTGAACGCCACGCGGTCGATCTCGCCGGTGCGCAACGGCGCGAGCAGCTGGTCGTCCGCCACGCCGCGAAACAGGCCGAGCGCGCGGCGGACCGGGCCGAGGCTCGGCCGCTCCGGCCAGCGGATTTCGACCCGCTCGGCCGGAGCCGCGGGCGCGCGGCCGGCATGCGCCCAGCGGCCCCGAAGCTCGCGCACGCCGGCGGTCCCCGCCAGCGCGAGGCCGGCGGCGAGCGAGACCCCGACGGCGAGCTCGACGGCCACACAGCTCCCGAGGCGCACGCCGTCAGGGTATCACGCGGCGCGCGACGCCTCCAAATTCCGACACAAGCAAAACAGCAACAGTTTCAACGCGTTAAGCCGATGCGCGCGGCGCTGTCGGAGGGGAATGCTACGCTCCCTGCGTCGCCCGCCATGCCGACGCTCAAAGACTCCATGTGTTGCATGTGCAAGGCGCCGCTTCCCGCGGGCGCGGCCTACGTGCGCTGTTCGGTGGCGTCGTGCAACTCGGGCCGCTTCAAGCTGCGGTTCTGCAGCGTCGCATGCTGGGAAGCCCACCTGCCGACCGCCCGCCACCGCAACGCCGACTACGTCCGCGTCGACCCGACCGAGGCCAACTCCGGCTGACGCCCGGCCGGCGCGCCGCGCCGTGTCGCCGCGACTCGGCCGCCGTCAGGGACGCGGAGCCGCCAACAGGGGCTCGACCTGGTCGGCGAGCCAGCCGTCGAGGTCGACGGCCGCCCCGCGGTGAACCGCGACGACCACGCCGCGCCGGTCGATGACGACCAGGTGCGGGATGGTCGTCACCCGGAAGGCGTCGGCGACCGCGCCATCGTCGCTGAGCACGGGGAACGTGACGCCGAGGCGCCGCGCCGCGGCCAGCGCGGCCGCGCGGCCAGCGCGGCCCTCGATGTTGACCGACAGCACGCGGAAGCCATCGCCGCGAAGGCGCCGCCAGGCCCGCTCGATCGCCGGCATCGCGCGAATGCACGGCCCGCACCAGGACGCCCAGAAGTCCACGAGCACGACATCGCCGCGGGCGTCGGCCAGCGACACGCGACCGCCGCCGTCGGCACGCGGCAGCGAAAACAGCGGCGCCATGTCTCCCGGGGCGACCGGCCGCATCGCGTGCCAGTTGCGCGCGACGTCCACCGCGCCGAACGCGGCGGTCGCGAGCGCCAGCGCGATCGCCGCCCGGCCCGCCCACCGCGCGCGGCGGCCCGGATCAGCCACGGGCGTCCCCCCGCGCGCGAGCGACGCGAATCGCGAGCGCCACCGCGCCCCCGCCCCACGCGAGCGCCGCGACTCCGGCGACGTCCGTCGCCGCCCGCGACAGCGACCCGCCCGCCAGCGCGGCGGCGAAGCCGGCGACGAGCCGGACGAATGCGAACGGCACGTAGGCGACCGCGGCGAGGTCGAAGTCGCGGCCGACCGCGCGGCGCCGCCCCGCCGCGATGGTCACGACGCCGCCGGCAATGAACAAGAACGCCAGATCCCACCCGATCGCCCGCCCGACGACCCCGGCGGCCGCGACCACACCGGCCAAGGCCGAGTCGACCGCGCCGATCCAGGCCGCCGCCACGAGCGCGCGGACGTGCAGCGCGAACGCCGACGCCAGCAGCACGGCGGTGGCGTCCGACGACGCGCGCCCGGCGTGGGCGGGATCGTCGGCGGCCGACAGTGCCGCCGTCGGGGCGGCGAGCGCCGCGCCGATCCGCTCGGCGAACGAGGTCGGGCACCAGATCATCGTTCCGCGGTCACCGGCCGCCGCGTCCGCCGGTCGACCGGGTCATGACGAGCTTCCGCGCCTGGGCCGCCAGCGCCGACGGGATGCTCTTGGACCGCGCGAGCGCGCGGATGTCCTTGTCCCGCAAGTGGGGCACGAGCCGCATCGCGATCGCCAGCGGCGTCTTCGGGTTGTTGACCAGTGCGAGCTTGCACGCGTACAGCTTGGTCCATTCGCGCTTGCGCGCAATGTAGGCGATCACTTCCTCGGACAACGCGCTGTTTCCGGCGTGTTTGACCGCTTCCATTTCGGTGACGCCGGGCGCCTTGATGGCGGCGAGCGCGACCATCTTGTTGGAGTCGCGCACCAGCTGCGCGCGCACGAACTTGTTGCCGAGCGTCGCGAGGCGAATCTTCATCGGGATCGTCATCGCCGACAGCGGGAGGTCGCGCTCATCGCCCTCGTCTGCTGCGGCGGCGCGATCGTCGTCCGCCTCCTCGGCGGCCTGCTCCGCCGCGGCCGCGAACAGCGCGTCGGCCGCGTCGCGCCCCTCGTCAGACGGCGGGCCCGCCTTCGCCGTCGCGACCGCCGCGCGCGCGATCTCGTCCCACGCGGCGATCCCCGGCACGCGCACCTGATTGCGCACCGCGAGTTCCACCGCCCGATCCACCGTGGACATGCGGGCGGCGCGGTTGACGTACATCGCGGCGATGATGGCCGGATGGCGCAACAGCCGCTGCTCGTTGGAGGCGATCAGGTCGACCAGGCGCTCGCCGACCGCGCCCGCGAGTTCGGCGACGGTCTCATCGGCTGTCGCCGGATTGAGCAGAATCAGCTCGAGCATCGCCTCGCGGTTCGCCAGTCGCTCGGCAAAGAAGTCGAGCACGCGCGGATCCGCTTGCGGGTTCGACAGGGCGCCGGTGAGCACCCGGTCGGGCAACTCCGTGGCCGTCTTCGCGGCCGCCTGAGCGACCGCGCCGTCCGCGTCGATCGCGAGCTGATACAAAACGGTGATCAAATCAACCGGGTTGGGCAGAGGCGCGAGGCCGCGCGCGGCCATCATCTTGATGGGCCCGGAGGCCAGCGCCTTGCGCGCAGCCTCACTGAGCCGCTCCGCTTCGATCGGTGTACGCGCAATCGCCATCAGCGGTTCCTCTCGAACAAGATCTTCAATCCGCGGAGCGTCAGCAGCGGATCGACCTCGCGGATCGCGCGCGACGCGCCGGCGATCAGTCGCGCGAGCCCGCCGGTCGCAAGGCAATAGGGGTCGAAGTCCACCTCGGCGGCGATGCGGTCGACCACGGCGTCGACCATCCCGGCATACCCGTAATACAGGCCCGACTGCATCGACGTCACAGGCGTGCGCCCGACCGCGCGCTCCGGCTTGACGATCTCCACCCGCGGCAGCTTGGCCGCCCGGCGGTACAGCGCTTCGGCGCTGATGAGAATGCCCGGCGCGATCACCCCGCCGAGGTACTCGCCCTTCGGCGTGACCACGTCCCACGTCGTCGCGGTGCCGAAGTCGACGCACACGAGGCCGCGGCGATGTTTGTCGAACGCCGCCACCGCGTTGGCGATGCGGTCGGCGCCTACCTCGCGCGGATTCTCGTACAGGATCGGCATGCCGGTCTTGATCCCGGGACCGACCACCATCGGCTCGATGCCGAGGTGGCGGGAAAACAGCCGCACGACCGCGTGCAGCGCGGGCGGAACGACCGACGCGACGATGCCGTGGCTCACCGCATGCCAGTCGCGGCCGTGCAGCGCGAACAGTTGTTGGACGAGCACGGCGTACTCGTCCGAGGTGCGGTTGGCCTCCGTCGCGAGCCGCCAGTGGTCGACGAGTTCGTCGCCCTCGTAGAGGCCGAACACCGTGTTCGTGTTGCCGACGTCGACCGCGAGCAAATTGGCCATGCCGGCGACATCTTAGCGCGGCGGCGGCCGCGCGCGGCGCGCCGGTGCGCCGCCCCCTGGCGCGGCCACGGGGGATGCCCCCGTCACGGCGCCCGCCGGGATGTCGCCGGGGCCTACCCACGCGGCGGCGCGCCGTAGTACGCTCCCTGGCGACCATTCGTTCGCTTACCACGGGGAGGAATCCGACGATGCGCATCCATGTTGCTGGGTTCGTGTGCCTTGGTCTGCTCGCCTGCGGAGGCGGCGGCGATCCGGGGCCGCGCCCGCTGTCGCACCACTTCGACGACATGCACATCGCCGCGGTGCCGATCGCGGAGAAGCAGTCGGTCATCGAAGCGCAAAACGCCTACGCCACAGCGAAAATGGAGCGCGCCAAGGCGGAGGCCGACTACAACGAGTCGGCGACCAAGCTGTCGGTCGCCGAGAACGAGCGCGAGCAGGCGCTGCTCGCCGAAAAGTCCGCCCGCACCGAAAAGAAGGCGGCCGACGACTCGAACGATCTCACGCGCATCAATGCGGCGGCGGCCGAGCTTCACCGGGCCGAACTGGCTCGCAAGGCGGCCGACGAGAAGGTGTCGTGGCTGAAGGTCTACCGCGAATACCTCAAGAAGTGGCTGCGCTACACCGAAGAGGCCATGTACGCGGCGGAGGCCAAGTACGAGCTGGCCAAGGCGCGCATCGCGCAGAAAAAGAACATTCGGCCCAAGGGGTTCGATCCGGCGGTGTTCGAGACTCAATACAAGGAGCGGTCGGAGCGCGCGCAGCGCGCCCGCGCCCAGGCGATGCAGATCAAACAGAAGGCCGACGCGAAAAAGAAACAGTGGGAGGCCATGGTGAAGGCCGCCCAACCCAAGCCGGCCACCCAACCGAAGCCGGCCGCGACCGGCGGCAATACGAGCGGGAGCTGAGCGGACCGCGGATGGAGGTCGAGCGGGCACAGCAGACGGCGCGCGTTCTCGTCGTCGACGACGAGAAGGTCATCCGCGAAATCCTGTCGGAGTTCCTCACGATGGAGGGGTACATCGTGAGGAGCGTCGAGGACGGCGCCGACGCGATCACCGAGCTGCGCCTGCGGCCCTACGACATGGTGATCTCCGACCTCAAGATGCCCAAGGTCGGCGGACTCCAGTTGCTCGAGCAGATCCAGGCCGAGGGTATCGACGTGCTCACGGTCATCATGACCGGGTTCGGCACGGTCGAAACCGCGATCGAGGCGATGAAGAAGGGCGCCTACGACTACATCCTCAAGCCGTTCAAGGTCGAGGAGGTGGTCCACGTCGTCCAGCGAGGTCTCGAACGGCAGGCGCTGCAGGCGGAGAACGTACGGCTGAAGGAGGCGCTCACGCTGTACAGCGTCTCCGAGGCAATCGCGACGTCGCTCGACATCGAGCACGTGCTCGACGTGATCCTCGATGCGGCGATCCGAGAGGTCGACGGAGACGTGGCGACCCTGCACCTGCAGGATCCGGCGACCGGCCAGTTCGACGAGCGCATCAAAGCGCTCGGGCAGGTCGCGCGCGACGCCGACGCGAACGCGCCGCCGTCACCGGACGTGGACGAGTTGCTCGGCTATTTCCAGCGCGGCGAGGCGGTGCTCGCCCACGGGCTCAAGGCCAACCGGTTCTTTCGCACCCGCCCCGCGGGCAACCTGGTGTCCTTCGTATCCGTGCCGCTGCGGGTCGCCAGCCGCGTCATCGGAACGCTCAACGTGTTTTCGTTCACGCGCGGCAAGAAGTTCGACGAGGGCCACCGCAAGATGCTGTCGATCCTCGCGAGCCGGGCGGCGACATCGATCGAAAACGCGCGGCTGTACGAGGACCTCGTGGTCAAGAATCGCGACCTGGAGGCGGCCAATCTGTCGCTCGAGGAGAACTTCCGCCAGACGATCGTCGGCTTCGCGCACGCGCTCGAAGAGTCTGATCGCTACACGCGCGGCCACAGCGATCGCGTCGCCGAGTACGCGCGCCTGATCGCCGAAGGCCTCACCCTTCCAGACGATGACGTCCAGACGGTCGTCCGGGCGGCGCTCCTCCACGACATCGGCAAGATCGGCATCAAGAGCGAAAAGCTCAACAAACCGGGCAAACTCACCCCGGAAGAGGTCGAGATGTTCCGCGAACATCCAGACAAGGGTAAGCGGATCCTCGAGCCGATCCCGTTCATGCGCAATCTGATCGACGGTTGCTGGTGCCACCACGAGCAGTTCGACGGCGGCGGTTATCCGCGCGGCATCGCTGGCCAGAACATCCCGTTGCTGGGCCGCATCGTGGCGGTTGCCGATGCGTACGACGCGATGACGAGCGACCGCGCATACCGCAAAGCGCTGCCGCATCAGGTCGCGGTCGATGAGATCGAACGCTGCGCCGGCACGCAGTTCGACCCGGAGGTCGCGGAGGTTTTCCTCAAACTGATCGAGGACCACCGCGCGGCGCTGGCGGCGGCCGGCCATCCGATCCCGCGCTGACACCGCGCGGCGCCGGCGGCGGCCGGCCCTCCGATCCCGCGCTGACACCGCGCGGCGCTGGCGGCGGCCGGCCCTCCGATCCCGCGCTGACGCCGCGCCGCGGTCGACGGGCGCGCGCCCGGCCGGCTGCGCTACCGCCGGCGTCCCGCCAGCCACAGAGCCGCCGCGATCAACGCGGCGGTCGCGCCCCCGTCGATCGCGCCGGCGGTGCGGCAGTCGCAGCCGTCGTTGTCGTCGATCGGGGGCGGGTATCGCCCCGCGTCGGCGCGCGTCGCGTCGGGCGCCGCGGCGTCGACCGTCGCGGCGTCGGCGGCGGCAGCGTCCACGGCGCCGCCGTCGGCCTGTGCGGCCGCCACGCCCGGCGCGGCGACGCCGAGCGCGAGCACGAAGCCGGCGAGTGCATCTCTCATGGCCCGGTACGGTATCACGGCGCGCGAGCGTCGCGTCGCGCGGGCCCCCGGCGCAACGCGGCCGCGTCAGCCGTTGTCATGGACCGCGGGCGCCGGTCGGACGTCTAACGGGACATGGCGCACCGCACTGTCCTGTGCCTGTCGTCGGCGGCGGCCCACGCGGCCGCGATCGCCGCCCTGATCGCCGCCGGCGCCTGGCGCGTCGCCAAGCTGCCGGCCGAGTCCACCCCGCCCGTCTACCTGGCGATGGCCGTCCCGCCCGCGCTTCCTGCGCCCGGCGGCGGCGACGGCAAGCCGCCGCCACTGCGCCGCGCACACGGCGGTGCGGGCCGCGCAGACCCCGCCCGCAAGCAACGGGCCGCCGGCGTCCAGCCGCTCGCGGTCGAGGAGGACGCGGCGACCGCGGCAGGCGGCCGCGACGCAGACGGCGACGTCTGGGGGGACGACGCGTGGGGCGTCGCCGGCGGCGACGGGCGCGGGCTTCACATCGTTCCGGGGACCTGCCGCAACCCGCCCTGCGGCGTCGCCGGCATCACCGAGGTCGCGGTCCCCGATCCCCCCGAGCCGCGCGACCGCATCGTCCCTCCCGAGCTGCTCCGCGGCCGCCGCATCGCCGGCTCCGACCGGATCGAACCGCCGGACGCCGTGCGGGTCGCCATGGCGCGAGCCGGCGTCGACCGCGTCCGCGCCAGCGTGCGACTGTGCATCGACTCGCGCGGCCGCGTGCGCGATCTCGCCGTGTTGCGAAGCACGACGTACCCGGCGTACGACGCGACGCTGATCCGCGCGATGCGCGCGTGGCGATATCGCCCGTACGAAATCGATGGTACACCCGTGCCCGCGTGCACGGTCGTCCAGGTCCTGTATCGGTTCCGCTAGGAGGCGGTTGCGTATAGGCGCGCCAGCGAGGTTGCGAGATGCGAGGCGAGGTTCGGCGCACGCCCGTAGCGCACGAGGGCGCGTATAATCATACGGTACCGAAGGGCGCGAGGACGTACGCCGAAGATCGCCCGCCGATCGTGACCGCAGCCAGCGGCTATGCGCAACAGCCTCCTATCCGTCCCGCTGGTCCGCATCGTGTCCGGCGGTCAGACCGGCGCCGACCGCGGCGGCCTCGAGGCGGCGATCGCGCTGGGCATCGAGCACGGCGGCTGGTGTCCGCGCGGCCGGCGCGCCGAGGACGGCCGCATCCCGGACCGCTACCGGTTGCGCGAGACCGAGTCGGCCGACTATGCACAGCGGACGGAGCGCAACGTGCTCGACAGCGACGGCACGGTGCTGTTCACCCGCGGCGCGCCGACCGGAGGCAGCGCGCTCACCGCCGCGTTGGCGCGCCGCCACGCCAAGCCGCTGTTGCACGTCGATCTGGCATCGACGGACGAGCGCACCGCCGCGTGCGCGCTGCGCGCATGGCTGGCCGACCGCGGGATCGCGACACTCAACGTCGCTGGCAGTCGCGAAAGCGGCTGCCCCGGCATCTCGGACGCGGTCCGGCGCATCGTCACCGCGGCCGTCGCCGCGCCGTGACCCCGAGGCGCCGCGCGGGCCGCGCGCCCGGTCCCCACCGCCTACGGCATCTCCATTCGCGACACGGCGACGACGCCCGCGCGATCGGCGTAGACCGCGACCTCGATCGTGCCGAACGCGGCCGCGATGCGGTCGACCAACCGCACGACGTTCGGGTCGGGCGTCCCCATCGCGAACGCGGACGACAGAAGCTTCATGTAGCGGCCGTAGTCGTACGCGAACGCGACCAGCGGTCCGTCGTGACGCCGCTTGGCGCCGAGAAACTGCACCATCCGGTCCACCGCGCCGGGGCCGAGCGACAGGCCGATCCAGTCGCCGCGGCGCGCCAGGTGCGCCTTGCCGGGAATCGGCAGCCCCAGTTGTACCTCCACCGGTTTGCCATCGGCCGGCAGGTCGACGCCGGCGAGGACCGGCAGCGCGGTCGCCAGCTTCGCGAGCAGAGCGTCTCCGGCGGTCGTGCCGACCACGGCGAACCCGCTGCCGGTGGGCGACGCGCCGTCGAGCGACAGCGACTGCACCGCGAACGCACCGCCGCGGATCGCCGCGACCTCGGCCGGCACCGTGTCCGCCGCGATCTGTCGGGCGGCGTCGTTGAGCTCCGCCAGATCCGCGCACTGATAGGGTGCGGCCTGCACCCGCCGAGCCCAGCTTTGCATCGACTGGACGACCGCGTTCATGTCGACGGCAACTCCCATCGCGAACAGGGGCGAGCTGTGCGCCAGCGCCCGCATGTCGGGTGCGTCTGCCCGCCACCCGGCGAGATCGCGCGCCAGGTCGTCGCGCAGTTCGACGACGACCAGCGTGTCCAACGCGTGCGCGTCCGCTCGCGTGTAGCCGAACACGCCCCGCGGCACCGACGCCGCGATCGCCTCGATCTCCTTGCGGCATTCCGCGGACAGGTCGGCGGACTCCCCCCACGCCCCGAGCCCGCCGTCGGCCAGCGCCCACCGGACGACGGCGCGCGCATCGATGTAGCCGGCCGCCACGCCGAGCAGGCCGTAATTGGCGATCGCGTCCCGCAGCGCCCCGGTGTCCGCCAGCGACCGCGCGGGCCGACGCGCCCCCGTGAGTACGGGCAACACGTCGTCGGCCGCGCCCGCGGGCAGCACCGCCATCACGAGATCGCCGCCGGCCACGCCGACCGCGAACAGCCCCACGTCCTCGACCGGCCACGTCCGCAGCGACGCGCCGCCGACCGCGCGCGGCGCCGCGCCCCAGCCGGCCGCGTCGAGTCGTGCGAACAGCGCCTCGGTCTTGGCGGGATCCTTCAGCGCGACCCGCAGCGCCAGCGCCGGCCCGATCGCGTACACGGCGTAGTACGCGGGCGGCAGCGCGAGCCCCACGCGCTGCAAGCCGTCCGGCGACAGGTCGCCGCCGAGCGCGTCGTAGACCGCGCGGGCGATCGGATCCGCGGGCGGCTCCGCCTCCGCCGCCATCTTCGCGATCGGCGCCCACACCGCGCCGAACCGAGCGGCGGCGTCGTCGGGCAGCGGCCTCAGCCCCGCCATCACGAACGGCGTGTCCGCCGGGATCAGCTTCAACATCTCGGGCTGCGGCACCTGCGCGGCCGGCCGCGGCGTGTACAGCGGCGGCTCGGACGGGTCGGCCGGCTCGCCGTCGGCCGGCTTGCCGTCCTTCGAGCACGCGGCCAACCACACCGCCGCGCACGCCACTGCCACTGCCAGCTTGCGTTGCAACATCGCTCCTCCTCGTTGTCGGCCGGCGGATGTGCCGGCGATCCCCGGCGGATCGCCGCCGAATCGCGCCCGGCCCGGTCGCCGCGCGAACCGCCTGTCAGACTCGCCGCCTATATACCGCACATGCGCGTCTATTTCATTGGAAGCCACGCCACCGGCAAGACGACGCTGTGCCGCTACGTCAGCCACCGCTATCGCCTGCCGATGATCACCGAGGTCGCCCGCCTCATCCTCGCCGAACAGGAGACCAACCTCGACGCGCTGCGCACCGACATGGACCTGGTCGCAGCCTACCAACGGCGCGTGTTCGAGCGGCAAATGCAGGTCGAGCGCCAGCACGACGGCTCGTTCGTGTCCGACCGCGCGTTCGACAACCTCGCCTACGCCGCCGAACACACCACCATCCTCGCGGAACTGCTCGGCGACCCGCGGTTCGACGAGTACATGGAGTGGGTCGCCGGCGGCGTCGTGTTCTTCTTGCGGCCGCACGCGTCGCTGTTGCGCGACGACGGCGTGCGCGCCGGCGTGTCGTGGGACGAGGTCGTCCGCATCGACGGGATGGTCAAGCTGCTGCTCGAGCAGTACCGCATCAAGTACCTGCCGGTCGAGAGCGTGTCGATGCAGGAGCGCGTGCGGGCGGTCGAGTTCGTGTTCGACCGCCTCGGCATCGCGGACCGCCCCGACGACACTCCGACGGCGCGCGAACGCCGGCGCGAAAGCGGGCGCGGAAACGGGCGTGGCAACGGCCACGACGTGCCCGCGTTCGTCTAGGCAGCCGTTGCGCATCGGCGCGCCTGCTAGGTGCCGGGTTTGTCGCGCGCCGGCGGCGGGACCGCAGTTGTGCGCGCAGGCGGCTCCCGCTCGCCCGGCGGCCGTGATAACGTCGCGTCTGCGCTCGCGTTTTACTCGTGGGGCCGATGACCGACGACGTCACGCCGACCAACCCGCAGCCGATCGACGTGCTGCAGGCGCAACTGGACGCGTTCCGCAAGGACCCGACCGACGCCGACCTGTACGTCGAGCTGCGCGCGGCGCTGCGCAAAAGCGGTCATCCGGACCTGTTGGCGGAAATTTGCGAGCTGCGCGCCCCACACGAACGCGACCCTCGCAAGGCGGCCGCCATGTGGTCGGAGGCCGGCGAGGCGCGCCTGCTCATCGGCGACGAACACCGGGGAGACCGCGACCTGCGACAGGCGCTCGCCATCGACCCGGCGGACGAGCGCGCCGCCGCCCGCTACGCCGAACGCCTGATGGTCGCCGAGCGGTTCGCGGACGCTGCAGCCGTTCTCGAGGCCGAACTCGCCGAACTCGAGCGCCGAGCCGCGGACGCGGCGGGCGCGCGCAAGCGAGCGGCCGAGCCGTTCGCGGCGCGGCGCGCGCAGCGCCACCGACTGCTCGCGCAGCTTTGGGACGAACGCCTGGGCCGGGTCGACCGCGCGCTACATCACTGGCAGCGCGCGTGGCGGCTCGAGCCCGACAAACCGGACGCGATCGAGGCGGCGCGCGCAATCTACGCGAGCCTCGGCGACCACGACATGGTGGCCGAGTTGTATCGCGCCGAGTTGGCCGCGATCGGCGAGCGCGCGCCGGCCCGGCGCCGCGCCGAACTCGAACTCGCCCTCGGGCGTCTGATGCTGCGGCGCGGCGACGCGGCCGCAGCGGCAGCGCACGCGGAGAACGCGGTCGCGCTCGCGCCCGACTGGGCCGACGCGCGCGAAACGCTGGCCGAGGTGTACGCGTCGCCCGTGTTCGCCGGCGAGTCCGATCCACAGCGGCGCGCCGGCGAGCTGTTCGTCGAACTCGGCCGAGCGGCGCTCGACGACGACGACCGCGAACGCGCGATTACCTACCTGCGCCGCGCGCTCGGCGTCGACCCGTACTCGCGGGCGGGCACCGAGTCGCTCGAGGAGGCGCTGGCGATCGACGACCGTTGGGAGGAGCTCGATCGGTTGTACCAGCACCGTCTCGGCCTCACCGACGATCCACGCGAGCGACTCGTTCTGCTGCGCAAGCGCGCCCTGCTGTACGAGGAGCAGATCGACGACCGCGACGAACTCATCGCCATCCTCGAACAGATCGCGGCGGCCGAACCGCCGGGCGGCGACGCGAGCCGCCGCCTCCGACAGCTGTACCGGGAAACGGAGAACTGGGCCGCGCTCGCCGCGCTGATCGAGCGCGACATCGCGAACGTGCCAGAAGAGCCAGGCCCGCTCACGGACGCCCTGCTCGAACTGGCGACGATCGCCAAGGAGCACCTGCGCGAACGCGACCGCGCTGCCGAGTATCTACACCGCATCCTCACGATCGATCCGACACATCCGGAGGCGCTCGCGCGCTATCACGAGCACTTCCGCGAGCGGCGCGACTGGCGCGGCCTGGCCGACCTCACCGAGTTCGCGATCGACAACGCCCGCGACGCAGGCGCGCCGCCCGGCGAGATCGTCCGGCAACTCGAAGAATTGGCCCAGCTCGCCGAAATGCGGCTCGGCGACGTCGACCGCGCGGTCGCGACGTGGCAGCGCGTGCAGCAGATCGAGCCCGACAATCCGCGAGCCCGCGAGGCGCTGCGCCGGTTGGCATCCCGCGCGAAGATGTGGGAGTCGCTCGTCGGCGTGCTCGAGCAAGAGGCGGCGCAAGCGCAAAGCCCGGCCGAGCGCGCCGAGGCATTGCGCCGCATCGCTCAGGTCTACCGCGAGCGGCACGTCCATCCGCGCCAGGCGATCGCGCTGTTCGAGGAAGTGCTGCAGACGTTCCCTGGCGACGAAAGCGCGCTCAAAGCGCTCGCGGAGCTGTACGAGCGCGAGGGGGACGATGCCGGGCTCGCGCGCACGCTGCGGCGGCAGCTCGACGTCGACGCGCGGCGCGTCGCCGAGCGCCTGCGCGCCGAGGGCAAAGCGGCTGCGTCCGCACGCGACTGGCCGGTCGCGCAGCGGGTCGAACGGCTCACCACGCTGCGCCGGCTCGCAACGATGTACGAGCAACGGCTCGCCGACGTCGAGGGCGTCGTGTTCGCGTGCGCGGGCATTCTCGAGATTCTGCCGGGCGACCGCGACGCGCTCGACCGGATGGAGCGCGTTCTCGAACGCGCCGGCGACACGGTCCGCCTCGAACAGACGCTCGAGTACCACGCCGAGGCGGCGACCGGCCCGGCCGAGCGCGCGCGCGTGCTGCGCAGGCTGGCGCGTCTCGCCCGCGACCGCGACGACCCCGCCGCGGCCATGGAGCGGTGGGAGCGCGTGCTCGCGGCCACGCCCAACGATGCCGAGGCGCTCGTCGAACTCGCCCACCTGTACGAGACGTACCGCCGGTGGTCCGAGCTGGCCGACGTGCTCGAGCGCTCGCTGGCGCTCGAACGCGCCCCCGCCGCCGGCACGCCGGAAGCCGCCCGCCGCGCGGCAAAACTGAAGAAGCTCGCCCGGGTCGTCGACCGGGAACTCGGCGACGACGCGCGCGCGATCCGCGCCTGGCGGCAATTATTGGATATCCAACCGAAAGACCGCGACGCGCTCGACGCGCTGGCGCGGCTGTACGAAGCGCGCGGGCAGTGGCGCGACCTCACCGAGATCCTGGAGCGGCAGGCCCCGCTGTACGCGCACGACGACCCGGCAAAGGCGGCCGAAGTCATTCTCCGGCGAGCGCGCCTGCTCGAGGAGCGCCTCGGCGCGCCGGTCGAGGCGATCGACGCGCTGGAAGCGCTGCTGGCCGACGTGGACCCCGGGAACCTCGACGCACACAAGGCGTTGCGCCGCCTGTACGAAGCGCGCGGGGACTTCGACGCCGCGGTTCGAATCGCCGAACGCGAGATGTACCTTAGCGCCGGCGAGGCCGAGAAGATCGCGCGGGGCATGGAAATCGGCCTCTTGTGCCGCGACCAGCTCGGCGATGCAACCCGCGCGCTCCAGGCGTTCGAGCGCGTGCTCGAGCTGGCTCCCGACCACGACGAAGCGCTCGCGGCCGCGGCCGAGTTGTACGCGCAGGTCGGCGACTGGCACCGGCACGTCGATGCGCTCGAACGGCGCCTGCCGCGCGTCGCGGCGGAGCGCGACCGCCGCGCGCTGTACATCCGCATCGCGCAGGCCAAAGCCGAGCGGCTGCACGACCCCGAGGGCGCATTCGCCGTGTTGCGCACCGCACACGAGGAGTTGCCCGATCCCACCACCATCGCCGAACTGCGCCGTGCCGCGGAGGCCTACGGCCTGTGGGCCGAACTCGCTGACGTCTACGACCGCGAGCGCCGGTCGCTCGCCGGAGCCGGCGGTCCGGCGGACCCGGACGCGTACGTCGCGGCGTCGCGCCAGGTGGCCGCGATCGCGGAGCGGCGCCTCGGCGACCGCGCGCGCGCCATGGATGCACTGCGCGACGCGCTCGCCGCGGCGCCGCTGGACGACGGGTTGGTCGCCGAGGCCGAGCGCATCGCACTCGAAGCCGACGAGCCCGCGCTGTGGCAGAAGCTGATCGACGTCCTCGGCGTACCGCTGACGGCGGTCGGTCGAGCCGAGCGGGTCGCCCTCCATACGCGGCGAGCGCGCATCTACGAGGAGCGGCTCGACGACCCGAAAGGCGCCTTCGAAGAGCTGCTGCGCGCGTTCGCCTGGGAACCGCAGCGCGACGAGACCCGCCAGGCGATCTACGCGCTCGCCGAGCGCACGCGGCGGTGGACCGACGTGGTCGCCGTAGAGGCGGCGCTGTTTCAGCGCGCGCCGTCGCGCGAGGAGGCGATCGCCGTGTTGCGCCGCAAGGCGCAGGTGATCGAGGACCACCTGCACGAACGCGTTCGCGCGTTCCGCACCCACCTGGCCGCGTTTCTGCTCGCGCCGGACGACGGCGACACCGTCGCGCACCTGTGGCGGCTCGCACGGGACATCGGGGACTATCGGCCCGCCGATCGACGGCCGAAGCCGGAGCCGCCGCCGGCGCACGTCGAACCGACAGAGATCGACGAACCGGCCGCGGTGCAGTCGGCGCGCCCGACCGCACCGGGGCGACGGGCTGCCGATACCGTGCCGGCGCCGCGCATCGAAATTCAATCGACGACGTCGCGGGGCGAGCCGACACAAGAACTCACGCTGTCGGATCTCATCCCGCTGGCGGGCGGCCCGCAGCCGCCGCCGCGGGAGGACTCGACCGTCGAACTCGACCTCAACGATCTCGAGCCGGTCGCCCGGCAGGGCGAATCTCGCGGCGATCCGACCATCGAGCTGCGGACCGAGGATCTCATCCAGGCCCTCCGACCCGGCGACGACACGGCGCCGGTACCGCCGCCGCAGTCGTCGCGCCCGCGGCTTCCGGGGGTCCGCGCGCCGGGCCAGCCGCCGCCCCCGCCGCCGCGCCGGCCGACGATTGAACGCCATCCGCGATCTCCCCGGAGCGCGACGCCACCTGCCGCGAAACGCGCCGCGCCACGTCCCGTCCGCGGGCGCTCCCTGCCCGCGATGCCCGACCGCGACTACGCATCCGCGTGGGACGAGTTCGCCACTGCCTACGAGTTGCTACCGGCGGCGAGCGACGCGGACAAGCTGCGCTGGCTGTTCCGCGCGGCCGAGGTGTGGGAAGCCGGCGCCCGCGACGTGGACCGCGCGTTCGAGGTGCTCGAGCGCGCGCTCGCGCTCGCTCCCGACGACGCCGAGCCGCGCGCCCGATTGCACCGGCTCGCCGCTGACCACGACCGGTGGGATCGACTGGCGGAGCTGTACGAGGCCGCCGCCGAACGAGCGGACACCGCCGACACGGCGGCCGCGCTGTACATGGAAGTCGCCGCGATCCGCGCAAATCAGGGCCATGCACAGCAAACCGAACGGTTGTACCGTAAAGTGTTGGGCATGCGACCGGATGACGCGGTCGCGCGCGAGCGCCTCGAGGCGCTATATCGAGCGTCCGACCGCTGGGTCGACCTTGCGGCGTCGCTCGAAGAGCGCACGGATCCTCGCCTCGGTGCCGCGGCACCGGAAGCCGAACGCCCCGCGCTGTTGCGCGAACTCGCATCGATCTACCGCGACAAACTTCACCGACCGCACGACGCGCTCGATGCGCTCGATCGACTGCGCAAACTGGTGCCGGACGATCTCGACGTCCTCGATCAGATCGCGGAAATCAACCAGGAAGCGGGCCATTTCAGCGCTGTAGTCGACGCGCTTCACAAGATCGCGGACCTCGCCGAGGGCACGCCGCGCGCACGCGAGGCGCTCCGCCGCATCGGCGCCATTTACGAGCGAGAGATCGAACTACCGGATCGCGCGATCGATGCCTACAACGAGATCATCGCCGCGTGGCCCGACGATGCGGATGCGTACGCCGCGCTCGATCGCCTGTACGAGAGCCACGCGCGCTGGCACGAACTGGCCGATACACTGAGGCGTCGCGCGTCACTCGCCGACGACCCTGCCGAGCGCGCCGCGCTATTGCATCGGCGCGCGCGCGTACTTCTCGATTGGCTCGGCAACCCGGACGAAGCGGCCGCCGCGCTGCGCCACGCGCGCACGCTCAATCCCGACGACCCGCAGCTCGCCGACGATCTGGTCACCGCACTCGTCAAAGCCGGCCGCGAACGCGAGGCCGCCGCGGTGCTCGAAGGCCGAGTCGAAGCGCTCACCCGCGACGGCGCGGCCGCCGGCGACATCGCGGCGCTGTGGATCCGCCTGGCGCAGCTCCGCGCCGATGCGCTCGACGACATCGACGGCGCACGGCGCGCGCTCGACCGCGCGCTCGAGTTGGTGCCCAATCACCCGACCGCGCTGTCGGTCCACACGCGCCTGGCCGACACGGACACCGACCCGCGTGCGTACGCGGAGGCGCGCCTGCGCGAAGCCGACGCGCTCCGCGACATCGACGATCAGATCGCCGCGTTGCTCGACGCGGGCCGCACGCTGCGCGAGCGCTGCGGCGATTCGGACGCGGCCCGCGCGGCGTTCGAACGCGTGCTCGCCCTTCGCCCCGCGCATCCCGAAGCGACCTGGGAGTTGGCCGGCCTCATCGAGGAAAGCGGCGATCCCGACGCCGCCGCGGAGTTGCTCGAGCGCCAGCTCGACCAGGAGGCTCTCGCGCCCGCAGACCGCGCTCGAATCCTCACTCAGCTCGCCGCGCTCGCGCGCCGCGCCGGCGTCCCCGCCGCGGCCGAGCGGCGCCTCGAAGAGGCGCTGCGCGCCGTGCCGGGCCACGTGCCGGCGATCCTGGCGCGCGCCGATCTGCTCGCCGAGAGCGAGCAGCACGAGCAGCTCGTCGCGTTCTTGCAGGAAGCTCGAGCGCACGTCGACCGCGACGCAGGCGACGCCCGCGCCGAGATCGACCGCCGCCTCGCCGCAGCGTACGAGGCGCTGGGCCGCGACGACGATGCGTACCACACGCTGCTCGAAGCCGATCGCCGCCATCGCGGCAACCTGTTGGTCAAACTGGCGCTCGGCGAAAACCGCTACCGCGCGCGCCGCTGGCGCGAAGCGGCGCTCCATCTCGGGGCGCTGGCGGACCATCCGGACGCGGACAAGCACGCAGCCGAGGTCGCGGAGGGCCTGTACCACGCAGCGCTCGCCGAGATCCGCGCCCTGCGTCCCAACAAGGCCGAGCCGCTGTACCGGCGCGCCATCGAACTCAAGCCAAACTACGCGCCCGCGCTGCACGCGCTCGCCGAGTTGGCGATGGAGCGCGGCGACATGCACGAAGCCGCGGACCTGCTCACCAGACAGGCGACGGCCACCGAAGATCCCGCCGAGCGCGTGCGCCTGTTCGAGGCGCTCGGTGACCTCGCACTGATGGCGCTACACGACGAACAGCGCGCGCGGGTATGCTACGAAGCCGCCGTGCAGGCGGCATCGCCGCTGGGCTCCGAGCACATCGCATTGCTCGAGAAGCTGCTCGAGCGACAAGACCTGGCCGGCGACCACGCGGGCGCCGCGCGCACCGCGGAGCTGATGGCGTCGTTCGCGGCCGATCCGGCGGCGCGCGCCGCTCGGCTGGTCGCGGCGGCGCAGAACTACCTCGCCGCAGGCGACGAAGACCACGCGGTCGCGGCGGCCGAGCGAGCCGTCGATGCCGATCCCTACGATCTCACCGGGGCCACGATCGCGTCCGAGCTGATGATGAAACGCGAGGCGTACGATCGCGCCGCCGAGGTGCTCAGCCGCGCCCTGAGTGCGGCGGCGCCGGCCGACGACGTGACAGCGGCACGCGCCGCGGACCTGTGGCGGCGGCTGGCCGACGCGCGCCGCAGTCGCGGCGATCTCAAGGGCGCCGTGACCGCGTACGAACGCGCCGTCGACGTCGCGCCCGAGTCGGACGCCGCCCTGCGCGCGCGCCGCGAACTGCTCGACCTGTGGGATGACGACGACGAGCGTCGCGACCGCTGCCTCGCGTTCGCCCGCGAGATCGCGCGCGTCGACCAGCGCCCCGCAGACATCCTGGCGTTGGCGCGCATGCTGTGTCGCGCTACCTCCGCCGGGCCGGTGCATGTCGACGGCAGCCGCACCGCGCTCGAACTCGCGGCGGCCCTCGGCGAGTCGCTCGGGCCGGACGACGTCGCCTTCTTGGCGAAATACCCGGAGCGCGTGCTCGACGTCGATGAGGCATACCGCGGCGCGCTCGACGACAGCGATCGCGCGCAGCTGATCGCGGACCCGAGGGACGAGCCGCTCGCCTCGGTTCTCCAGGTGTTGTGGGAAGCGGCGCCGCTATTGTGGTCGGAACCCGCGGACGCGCTCGAACGCATGGGGATCCCCGAGGCCGAGCGCGTCGGCGCGCGCTCCGACCTCGTGGCGGCCGTGATGTATCCGCACATCGCGCGCGCTCTCGGCGCCCCGCGCACCGTGCTGTACACCGCCCAGACCGGCGCCGACATCACCGTCGCGTGCGTCGCACCGCCGATCGTCGCGCTCGGTCGCCGGTTGCAGGTCACCACCGGCGGAGAGCGAGGCGACGATGCGCCGGGCGATCTCGAGCTGCGCTTCCTACTGGGGCGCGCCGCCGAGTTTGCGCGGCCCGAACGCGCAATCGCGGTCGGGCTGCCGCGCGATCAGTTCGCCTCCCTCGTCGCATCGCTTCGGCGCGCGTTCGGCCCGGGTCCGTCGCGCGACGACATCGCTGCCGGCCAGCGAGAACAGGACGCCACGCTGCGCAAGACCTTGCCCGTGAAAGTGCGGACACGGCTCGAAGAGATCCTCGCGAGCGCGGACCCGCGCGATCTGGACCCGGACCGCTACGTCGCGGCGTGTCACCGGGCGGCGGATCGCGCCGGCCTGCTCGTGTGCGGCGACATCGCGACGGCGATCCGCGTCGCCGGCGGACCGGATCGAGCGCGCCACATCATCGACGTCGCGCTGCGCGACGCCTACCTCGACGCGCGCGCGCGCCTGGGCGTCGCCACCGATGGCTGACGCGCCGGCCGCACCCGGCCGCCGCGCGCCGGCGGGTTGCGCTCGCCGCGGGCGTCGCCGATCCTGATGATCGTGTCATCGCCCCGCCCCCGGGCGCGCCATGCCGGGCGCCCGCCGCGTCGCCCGCCGGCCTCGGCGCGGCGCCGACGCCTGCGCACCGCCGCGGCCGTCGCGGTCGCCGCTGCCGCGAGCGCGTGCGGCGACGTACCCGCCGCCCTCTCGATCCCCGACGCGCGCGCGCCCGACGCCGCCGCAGCCGACGCCGCCGCTCCTCCGGTCCCGACCTGGCCACCGGCCGCGCCCATCCCCGACGCGATCGACTTTCCGCCGTGGCTCACTCTCCCCGCCCCCGACCGCGTTGTCGTGAGCTGGCGGACGGTCGCTCCGACGCGCGGCGGCGTGCGCTACACGTCGGACCGCGGAGGCGGCGTCGTGCTGTCGCCGTCGCTCGCTGTCCTCCACCAGGTCGAACTCGGGCCGCTCGTCCCCGGCACGCGCTACCGCTACGAGGTGTTCATCGACGGAACGGACGTGTCGTTGCCCGGCGTGTTCACCACACCAGGCGGCTCGCGCTGGCGCTTCGTCCACCTCGCCGAGTTCCACGCCGCCAGCGAAGCGGATCACGTCGCCCGGTTCACCGAGGCGATCCGCGCGTTCGAGCCGAATGCCGTCGTCCACTCCGGCGACATGTGTGACTCGGGCGACGATCTCGCGGACTGGCGCAGCTTCTTTCGCACCGCCGCGCCATGGACCGCAAATGCGTTTTTGCTCCCCGCGCACTCCAACCACGTCAACGGCCCGGCCGGCAACGGCAATGCGCTGGCGCTGTTCGTGCTGCCCGACGCACAGCGCTGGTACCATACGCGTTTCGGCGACACATCCATCTACACCCTCGACTCGACCTACGACGGGGCCAACCCGGACGTCGGGTCGGCGCAACTCGACTGGTTGCGGTCGACGCTCGCGGCCGAGCGCGCGTCGACCGCGCCGCCGCGGTTCGTAATCGGCGCGTGGCACTATCCGGCGTGCTCGAGTCACTACGCGTCGCGCGCCGACCAGCACCAGTGGGTGGTCGACCACATCTTGCCCGCGTTCGCCGATGCCGGCGGCGTGGACCTCGTGCTCACCGGGCACGACAAGTACTACGAGCGATCCACCATCGCCGGCGGCCCGGTTCACGTCATGGCCAATGCCGGCCGGCTCCGGCCCGGCTCGCCCGGCGGGACGCCGGACGTCTGCGCGCCGCAGGTGACCGACACGGCCACCCGGTCGGTCGGCTTGTACGAGGTCGGGCCGGACGGCATCACGGCCGTCGTCGTCGGCGACGGCGGCAGCGTGATCGACCAGTTCTCGGTCCCCTGACGCCGACCGGCGTTCGTGCTAGGGTTGCGGGCCGATGTACCTGGGACGCGTCATCGGCACGGTCGTCGCTCAGCGCAAGTACGCAGGGCTCGAGGGGCGCAAGTTACTGCTCGTGCAGCCCGTAGACGACGCCGGTACCGCCACCGGCCGCCCCGAGGTGGCGGTCGACACCGTCCAGGCGGGCCCGGACGACCTCGTGTTCCTGGTCGGCTCGCGCGAGGCCGCGCTCGCCCTCGATCCCTCGTTCGTTCCCGTGGACGCCGCGATCGTCGGCATCGTCGACCAGGTCGCCAGCGAACCGGTGACGCCATGAAGGTGTGCCGCGTTACGGGCACCGTCGTGTCCACGATCAAGCATGGCGTCTACGAAGGACGTCGCCTGATGGTCGTCCACCCCGAAGACGGCGGCGCGAGCTTTTTGGCCGTCGATACGGTGCAGGCCGGTCCCGGCGATCGCGTGCTCGTCATGCGCGAGGGCAACGGCGTGCGCCAGATCCTGGGCATCGGATCGCAGGTGCCGATTCGCTCGCTGATCGTCGGCATCGTCGACGCCGTCGACCGCGCCGACGGCGACACGCCATGACCGCCGACCGCCGACAAGCCGACGCCGTCGTCGAGGTGGCGCGCGCGCTTCACGCGCGCGGGTGGGTGGCCAACCACGACGGCAACGTGACGGTCCGGCTCGGAGCCGACCGGTACCTCGCAACCCCGACCGCCACGTCGAAAGCGAAGGTCACGCGCGACTCTCTGCTGGTCGTCGACGGCGAGGGCAAGCGCGTCAGTGGCCGCACGCGGCCGTTTTCCGAGATCAACCTGCATCTGGCGATCTACGCGGCGCGGACGGACGTCGGTGCCGTCGTCCACGCTCACCCGCCACACGCGACGGCGCTGGCGTGCAGCGGTTCCGATCTGCTCGCGCGCCCGTTCATCGCCGAGGCGGTCGTGTCCCTCGGGCCGGCGATCCCGACGGTGCCGTTCGCGCCGCCCGGACCGGCCGCCGCGCGCGCCGTGGCGGCCGTCGCCCGCGACGTCGACGCCGCATTGCTCGGCAACCACGGAGTGCTCACGTGGGCCGCCGACGTCGAGCTGGCCTACTTGCGGATGGAACTCGTCGAACACCTCGCGCGCATCGCGATCGCGGCGCAGGCGGTCGGCGGCGTTCGCCCGCTCCCGGCCGACGCCATCGGGCCGCTGTTGGCGGCTCGCGCGAGAGCCGGGCTGGGCGCGGCGGCCGACCGCGCCGCCGCAGCGCAATCGCCCGCGCCGGTGGCCAGCGCGAGCACCGACGCATTGGCCGCGATCGTGCGAGAGGAAGTCCTGCGCGCCCTCGGCCGCCACTGACGCGGCGACACGTGGAACACCGGGCCGCGCCCCGGAGGCGTGGCGAGCCGCCCCGCATTCGCGTCGCGCGTCGCCTGTCGCGTCAACCGGCCGAGTCGCCTCGCAGGCCGCCGAGAATCGCGCGGAAGATCGACCGGTTTTGCGCCTTCTCCTGCTCGAGCACCTTCTCGAGTTCGCCGTCGTCGAGCCACAGCCCGCCGCAGCCGAAGCAACGGTCGATCTCGATCGCGCCGTAGTGCACCGTGTGCAGCGACTCGCCGCACTTCGGACAGTGCATGAAGTGAAGTTGCTTCTGCCGCTCGCGCTCGGCCGCTTCGAGTTCCTTGCGCCGTTGCTCGGCCAGCTTCTTCAGTTTTTCGACCTCTTGGCGAAAGAAATACTCTTCTTCTGCTCTGCTCGTCACAATGCCCTCCGGGCCGCTCACGATACCCCAAAGCCGGGCGCGAGCAGCGCGGCGAGGCGCGAAATCGACCGCACGCCTTGGTGCGCGAACGCGGCCTCCGCTTCGGCGACGAGCGCCGCGCCTTCGTCCCCGCCGACCAGGCGGCCGAGGTGCCAGCGCGCCGCCGCCGCGAACAGCCCGAGTTCCGCCGCGTCGCACGCGGCCACCGCGCCGCGCAGGCGCTGCACAGCGCCCGCGGCGTCGCCGGCGCACGCCGCGGCGCCGGCCGCCACCAGCGCAGCGAGCGCCCGTTCCCAGCTCCCTCCACGGGCGAGCGGCCGCGCCGCCTTGAGCGCCTCGCGCCGCCGGCCGGCGGCGAGCAGCGCGCGCGCGCGCAGGTGTGCGACAACCGGAGCGATCGCCGGCAGTCGATGCAGCCGAGACGCCGCGATCGCCGGCCCCGCGCGGTCCACCCGGTCGATCGCCGCCGCCACGTCGCGCGTGTACAGATCGATGTGGACTTGCGCCACGAGGTCGTCGATGTGCTGCAGCCACCACCGATCGCTCGACCAGCCGCGCATGGCCTCGTCGGCGCGCGCGCGCGCGCCGGTCGGGTCGTCGGCCGCAAGCCACACCAGGTTCGACCACCCAGACAACAGCGAAGCGGTCGCCAGTCGATCGCCGCGCTCGTCGGCCTCGCGCAGCCGCGCAGGCACGCGCTCAGCCAGGTCGCGCAGTCGGCCCAAAAACGCCAACGCGCGGTGCGCGACCTGCTGCGCGCTTCCCCGCTCCCACCACACGTTCGTGCAGTCCCGCAGGATCACGTCTGCCGCCTCGGCGGCGGCGAGCGCCCGCGTCCACTCGCCCGCCGCGGCCGCCGCAATGCCCTCGGTCAAGCTCACCAGGCCGCGCGCGCGATCGCTGTCGAGGTCGTCCGCCAACTTCGCGGCGAGTGCGAGCAGTTGGTCGATCCGGCGCCGCTGCCGCTCCGACCCGCCGGCGCTGTACGCGACCTCGGCAGCGAACGCGCGGCACACGCGAAATCGCTCGCCGGCATCGAGCGCCTCCACCAGATGGAACAACTGAAAGTCCGCGCCGCGCGCCGGATCGACGTGGACCAACCCCATCGCGACCGTCCACAGGATGTCGACCACGGTGAGCGCCTCGAGCGAAACCTGCGTCGCGTCGCGCGGCTTGAATCGGAGGCTGCGTGCGCGAAGGCGTGCGCGCTGGCGCGCCAGCGACCATGCGCCCTGCCGCTCGCTGTCGACCGAGCCGAGCCCGGCGGCGTCGAGCACCCGCCCGAGCGCGTCGAGCCCGTCGGCCACGTGGCCGCTGCGCAACAGCTGTTCCGCGGCCCGCCGCAGCAGCTCGAGCTGCGCGGCGGCCGACGATCCCTCCGCCGCGTCGAGATATGCGCGCGCAGCGTCCGCACCGCGTCCCGCGTACGCGAGCGCGTCGCCGAGCCGCGTGTACAGCCGGCGCAGGACGACCCCTTCCGGACGTTGCCACTCGATCGCTTGCCGATACAGCTGCGCGGCGCGATCGAACGCGAGTGCCGCGGCCGCACGCCCGGCCGCCTCCTCCGCGTACGCGCCCGCGCGCGGCAGATCGCCAGCGGCCGCCCAGTGGACCGCGAGCGCCTGCGCGTCGGCGCCGACGGCTTCCAGCGACAGCGCAAGTCGATGATGGCACGCCGCGCGCTGCTCGTCGCTCATTCGGTCGATGACCGCGTCGCGCACCCGACCGTGATACGGCTCGATCTCTTCGGCGCGGCCGACCCCGGTCGTCCGCGTGAGCTTGCTCGCGCGCAGCCGGCCGACTACCTCCGTGAACTCGCCAAACTCGACCCCCGCCGCTTCCGCGGCCACCTCCTGCGCGATCGGCGCGCCGGCGATCGACACGACCTCGACAATCGCGCGCGCGGTGTCCCCGAGCTGCTCGATTCGAGACCACAGCGCGGCGTCGAGATCCGGCAGCGCGATGTGCGCACCGCCGAGCGAGACCGCGTGCTGTACGAGTTCGTCGATAAACAGCGGATGGCCGCGCGCCTCGTGCGCGATCGCGTCCGCGCCGGCGCGCGGGTCGACGTCCGCCTCGCGCAGCAACACGGCCGCAAGTTCGCGCGCCTCCGCCGGCGGCAGGGGCCCCAGGTGGACGTGGCGGATGTCAGCGACGTCGGTGCGCACCGAAAACTGCGGCACGGACGCCAGCGCCGCTGCCGGTTCGGACGCCTCCGTGCGCGCGCTCGCCACGAGCAACATCGGCGGCTCATCGGGCGGCTTCATCACGTCGCGCAACAGCGCCAAACTGTCGCCGTCGACCCACTGCAGATCCTCGATGATGACGACGAGCCGGCGCCGTTCCGCGATCCGGTAAAACAGCTCGCGCACCGCCGCGAACAGACGCCGCCGCTGCTCGAGCGGGTCGGCGATGTCGTGCGGTGGCCCGGGCGCCTTCGCAACGGCTTCTACCCGTCGCAGCACGGGGAAAATGTTGGCCGCCAGCCCCACGTCGAGAGGCAACACCGCGGCGACCTCCTCCGCCGGCTCCCGCCGCAGCACGCGGCTGAGCACGTCGATCACGCCGTCGATTGCCTTGTAGGGAACCGACTCGCGTTCGTGACAACGTCCGGCGAGCACGATCGCGCGCGGGTCGCCGGCGACTACGCCGCGCGCGAACCGCTGCAGCAGCGCGGTCTTTCCGACGCCGGAGTCGCCAGTCAGATACAGCGTTACGGCGCGGCCGCGCGCCGTCTGCTGGACCGCGTCGTGCAGCAGCGCCAGCTCGCGTTGGCGACCGACGAACGGCTGGTCCATCGCCGGATCGATCTGGCGCGGTGCGACGGTCACCTTCGCATCGACGCCGAGGGTCGCGAGAATGTCGCGACCGGTCGCGCGGCGCGACGGGTCGATCGCGAGTAGCCGCACGCACAGGTCGTCCAGTTCCGGCGGAATGCCGCCCAGCACGGCGCCGGGCGGCGGCGGCGCAACCTGTTGCTTTCGCAACAAAATTTCCATCCGCGAGCCGGTATACGGCAGCCTGCCGGTCATCGCGCGATACAACACCACGCCGACCGCATACCAGTCGGCCGCCGGCGTTACCGGCCTACCGGCGGCCTGCTCCGGGGCCATGTAGTCGGCGGTGCCGACGACGATCCCGTCGGTGGTATGGCCGGTGGTCGTCTTGTCGATGACGAACCCGAAGTCGAGCAACACTGCGCGCCCTTCCGGCGTCACGAGTACGTTGGACGGCTTGATGTCGCGGTGGACCTTGTTCGCTCGATGAAGCGCCATCAGTGCCTGCGCGAGTTGCGCGAGCGCCGATGCGAGCTTGTCGACGTCGAAGCCGAGACCGAGCGCCGACGGCAACTTCCCTGTGGTCTTCGCGGCCGGAATTTCGCCCATCGTCGCGCGGCGCGCGCGAAACAGCTCCGACGCCTCGAGCGCAGCCGCCGCGGCGAAGGCGTCCCCGCCGGCCGCGCCGTCGCGCACGTAGCGGACGAAGTTGACGCCGTGGACGAGTTCCATCGTGAAAAACCACAAGCCGCGGTGTTCGAACAGCTCGCCGAGTTGGACGAGGTTCGGGTGCTGGACGCTCTGCAGGCTGCGAAACTCGTCCTTGAACCGCAGCAGCATTTCGGCGTTCTTCACCCGGAGCGTCTTGAGCGCGACGCGCCGTTGCGTCTCGCGGTCGAACACCTCGTAGACGACCCCCATCCCGCCCGAGCCGAGCCGCGACAGCACTTCGAACCGTTCGGTCCCGGGGAAGTCGAAATCCCGGCTCGTCATCCCGATGCGCGATTGTAGCCGCAATCGCGCGAGGCCACGACCACTGGCGACCACGCTGATGCGCCACAGCGTCAGGCAGCACGCGGATCGAGGAAGCGCGCGCCGCCGGCCGAAACGCGCGGCCGCCGGTCAGAATCGCGCCTGGAGCGTGAGATTGAAACCGAGCTGGTTGAAGTCGTCGAACTCGTACTGGAGAAGGTCCTCCGGTCCGTCGCGGCGCAGGCGCGTGCGGTTCGGGTCCCGGCTATAGTAGACGTCGAGGATCGACGCGAATCGATCGTCGGCGAAGTCGAGCCGCGCGGTAAACTTCGCGGCGAGCTGCGGCAGCGCCTTTTCGCCGGGCGGCAAGATGGTGTAGTCGCCTTCGGCCCGAATCACGTACACCGCCTCACCCGCGCTCACTTGGTCGACCTCGACGATCGGTTTCGGCGACGCGATCGTCGCGGGCAGTTCGAGCCCGAGGACGATACCCGTGGTGAGATTGGGACCCGGGTAGTGGTGGTCGACGCCGGCGGCCGCGAAGAAGTTCGGCGTGAGTTCATAGTCGTCGGCAAAGTCGACGTACGACGGCAATGACGGCGCCGAGTGCAGGATATACGCCGCGTCGCGGTATTGCAGGTCGACACGAAACCGGGTGTAGTCGAGCTTGGCGCGAACGTTCACGTCGCCGGCGAACGCGTACTGAATCGTCGTCGTCCCCGGCGCGGCCGGATCCTTGAGCGTCTGTCCGAGCACCGTCGCCTCCGACGCGACCATCCACGCGAATCCGCCGGGGTACTCGTCCTTTTGGCGAAACAGCGTGCGAATGCTCTCGAGGTCGTTGCGGTAGAGCTTGTAATCGATCGACGACCCGACCGGGATCCCCTGCTGCAGCGCCACTTGCACCGATGCGCCGAAGAGTTGGACGTGCTCCGATCGCACGTCTTCCTGTTCGTTCGTACCGCGGTCGAAATAGCCGCCGTTGACCTCGACCCGCAGCATGTCGGTTACATCGACGCCGGCACCGGCCAGGTACGCGAATACGGATCGCTCCTCGTCGATCGTGTCGTCGACGAGCACCGCGGACTTCGCGCCGACGAACGCGTACACGCGGTCGTTCTCCCACTGCAGCTTGACGCCCGGGACCGCGTTTTTCGTGCGCTGGTACTCGTTCGACCCACCCCACGACAGCCGATAGCTGTACCCGAGGCGAAACCGATCCGACGACGTCGGAAACGCGGTGAGCGACACGCGCGCGGGCGACCGCCGCTCGGCGTCGGCCCACCGGGCGACGCGAATGTACGAGCCGGCATCCGACAGCCGGATGTCGCGCTCGGCTAGGTCGTTGACGCGCAGCACGAGCGCGCCTTCGACGTCCCAGTTGCCGGCGGAGTGGCGCTTGTACAGCACGGCATGCGACAGGGTTTCGAACCCCGAAAACCGCGTGTCGTAGTTGTCGAAAAACAGCGTGCCGAGTTGGTTTGGCCGGCCGAACCGATAGCCGGGCACGTTCGGCACGTGCGTCTCGTTCGGATCGGCCAACACGTTTTCGTTCGTGAACGTGAAGTTCAACCGCGTGTCGATGAAGTCACTGTGCGACTCCGGCGCGGCTGGGCGCTTCGGCGCGGCTGCTCGCTCCGGCGCGGCTGCTCGCTCCGGCGCGGCTGCTCGCTCCGGCGCGGGCGCCTCCGGCTCGGCGCCGCCTCCCGGCGCGGGCGCCTCCGGCTCGGCGCCGCCTCCCGGCGCGGGCGCGGCGGCCCACGGCGCAGCGTCGTCCGGCCGCTGAGCCGTGGGCGACTCGGACTCGCCGGCCGCCTGCGCGAACACGGCGGCCGACCACAACACGATCGCGGCAACAGGGACAATGCGGTACACGAAAGCTCCTTACGGCAGCGTCAGGTCGGACAGGTCGCGCGGGTACACGAGCCAGATGTTTCCGCCTGAGGCGAAGTTGAGCGGCCGAAGTGTGCCGACCACGCGCGGCAGCGCGCGGCCGACGAATGCGGCGGGATCGAAGTCGGGCACCTGGCCCAACGTGGACACCGAGATGGAGTCGAAGCAGCCTTTGCCGACGTCGAGCTTCCACTGGCCGAACTCGGCGAAGCTGTCGTCGAGCGGGCAGACGACGCCGCCTTCGACCGCGACCACGCCGGCTTCCAGCCGCTCGAGTTCGATGCGCGTGTCGAGCCACGCCGGATCGATCGGCACCGGCGCGGGGATGCGCGCCGGGTCGTGCTCGCCGCTGGCAATGCGCGTGCGCGGAAAGCCGATCTCCGTGAGCCCCTCGAACTCGGACACGCCGCCGCCCACCTCGGCCACCACGTCGCCGGCGCGGATGTCACCGCCGTCCACCGTCTCCGGGCGGGAGAAGGTGAACACGAAAATGTGGTCGTAGTCGCCGGCCACGCACGGCGGCGTGCCCGCGGCGTCTGCGCACCGGACGTCCGACAGCGTGTACCCCTGGGCGTACACGCCGGTGACGACGAGCCGTCCCTCGGCGCCGTAGCGGCTCTGCGTCACCGTGACCTGTTTGCGCTCGAGCGGCGACACGAACAGCGCGTCGAGCGCCGTCTCGTCCTCGGGCATGGAGATGTCCACCAGCCACGGGTCCCGAAACCACATGCGGGGCGACGTGCCGGTGGCGAACGTGGCGTTCGGGCCGACCGCGTCCTCGACCCACAAGAACGCCGGGCCGAACACGCGGGGCAACGACAGCGCGACGTCGCCCGTCCGACCGCCCGCGATCGCCACGGTCGCGAGCGCCTCGCCGGAATTCAGCTCCGGCGTGAGACTGCCGAGGTGGTGCACGAACACGCGCAGGTCCGCGGCAAAGCCCGTATCGACCTCCCCCGCGGCGTCCAGCGCGGTGACCCGGACGACCACGTCTCGAGCGTCGTCGGGCAACCGGCGGTCGGCGGTGCCGGGATCGGCCGGCGCGATCAGGTCGACTCGCAGCGACGTCGTGCCCTCGAGCGGCGGCAGCCGATCCGTACAGCCGGCGGCACACGCGGCCACCGCGGCGGCCGCCCACGCCTTCCTACTCGAACACCGGGCGAATACGCCCATCGTGTGGCTCCACCGTCTCGTCGATGCAGGCGATCGCGCCGTGCTCGGCGATGACCGCGGGATCAGTACACGCCGGCTGCCGGCGCAAAAAATCGGTGAGCGCGTCGCGCAGCGAAATGCCGGTGTCGATCTTCGCCGTGTTGCGCTCCAGCACGTCGAACCCCGATCCGCCGCGCGCGATGAAGTCGTTGACCGCGACCCGGTACAGCGCGCCCAATTCGAGCGGCGCACACTTCGTCTCGTCGATCGGGCCGTCCGGGTTGCCGTTGCGACAGTTCTCCCCGAGAAAGATGTTCTTCGCGCACCCGTTCGGGCAGTCCGGCGATCGGCACACCATGTCGTGCCAGATTCCGGCGACCTGCGCTTGCGACCGGCAGCCACGGCTAGCCGACTTCCGCGCGTTGAAGTCGAGCATCTCCTTGACCTCGGCGCCCGACAGGTACATGACGGTGATGCTGTTTTCGAACGGGAACACGTTGAACATCTGTTCGACGGTGAGCGCCCCCGGTTCGAAATCGGCTCGAATGCCGAGTGAGTTGGTGAGCGCGAACTCCGCCTCGACGCCCGACCGCGTTTGCATCGCGCGCGCCACGAGGTTGCCGAGCTGGGAGTCGCCGCCCGTGGGGTCGTTGCGAACGATCTTCGCGCCGCCCGGCGCGTCGACGTAGGCGAACACGCCGTCGAGGTCGATCTTCGCGTTGAGTTGCTGCCAGTACGGTTGCAGCAGATCCGTCAGTTCGACGTCGTCCGGAACCGTGGAGTCCACCGGGATGGTTTCGTACGAAAAGGCGGTGATGCGGCTGCGATCGGCCGGATCGCGGTTGTTTTCGCCCACCCGGACGACCAGATCGAGGCGCCCGACGTACTTCGCAAACGCTCCGGAGTGGACGAGAATCGCCTCGTTGCCGTCCTGGTCACGAATGACCTTGGGCGGGTTGAGCACGATGTGCAGGTGGCCGCCGAGGATCACGTCGACGTCGGCGAGCGGAAGCAGTTCGTTGCGGTCGAGTTCGATGTCGGCCGCGCTCAGTCCTTCGTCCTCCTCGAGCCCGAGGTGAGACAGCACGACCACGACGTCCACGACCGGGCGCAACAGCCGCGCGTAGCTGGCGACCACCTGGCCGTCCTCGATCGGCCGAATGCCGAGCGAGTTGCCGCCCTCGAAGATGCCGGTCATCGACGACCAGTTGCCCATTCCGATCACGCCGACGAGCACCCCGTCGAGATCGAAGATCGCGTAGGGCTGAACGACGTCGCGCAGCCACGGCTCCATCGGGTCGTTCGGCTCCTCGAACACGTAGTTGGCCGCCAGCGACCGGTACGTCGCCCACTGGTCGATCTGCTCGTAGAGGTTGCGCGAGCCGAGGTCGAACTCGTGGTTGCCCAACACCGCGGCGTCGAGCCCGGCGCGCGACAGCGCCCGGACCTCGACCTCGCCGCGAAACAAGTTGAACACGGGCGCGCCCTGAAACACGTCGCCCGAGTCGAGCCACAGCGACCGCGCCGCCCGCTCCCGCTGCTCCTTGACCAGGGTGGCGATGCGCGCGATCCCGCCGAACGGGCCGTTTTCGGGAAGCAGGCCGTAGCCCTCGTCGAACCGGTTCGGCGTGAGCGTGTAGGGAAACAGCCGCGAGTGGATGTCGGCCGTGTGGACGATGGTAATGCGAACGTCCTGGCCGACGAGGTCCGGGCGGTCGCGCGCCACCGTACACGCCGCGACGAGCGCCGCGGCCGCGGAGAGGATCGGCAGGCTCCGGGCCATGGAACGGCCCACATACCACACGCCCCCCACACGCCGATAGTCCGACCGGCCGCCGGCCACGCACCGGCTGCGCTATGCTTCGCGCCATGCGGCGCGCCAAGATCGTCTGCACCCTCGGTCCCGCGACCTCGACTCCCGAGCGCATCGGCGAGCTGATCGACGCCGGCATGGACATGGCGCGGCTGAACTTCTCGCATGGTGACTACGCCACGCACGAGGCCACGTTGCGCGCAGTCCGCGCCGAGGCCGAGCGCCGCGACCGCGCCGTGGCGGTGCTGCTCGACCTCGCCGGTCCCAAGATTCGCGTCGGCCGGTTCGCGAACGGCGCGGTCGACCTCGAGCCCGGCGCGGCGTTCACGATCACCACCGACCGCAGCGTGGTCGGCGACCGAACGCGCGTATCGACGACCTACGAGCATCTGCCGAAGGATGTCGCGGCCGGCGATCAGATCCTCCTCGACGACGGCTATCTGTCGTTGGTCGTCACCGACGTGACCGAAACGGAGGTCCACACCAAGGTGGTCGCGGGCGGGACGCTGCGCGACAACAAGGGCATCAACCTCCCCAACGTCAACTTGTCGGCGCCGACGCTGTCGGACAAGGACCGGCGCGATCTGGCATGGGGCGTGCGCGTCGGGGTCGAGTACATCGCACTGTCGTTCGTACGCTCCCCCGAAGACGTACGACTCGCGCGCGAACTCGCAACGGTCGACGGCGTCCGCGTCCCGATCATCGCCAAGATCGAATTGCCGCAGGCGGTCGATCGCCTCGACGAGATCGTCGAGGTCGCCGACGGTGCGATGATCGCGCGCGGCGACCTCGGCGTCGAACTCGGGCCCGAAAAGGTGCCGCTCATCCAAAAACGCATCATCGAAACCACGAATCGTCACGGCAAGCTGGTCATCACCGCGACGCAGATGCTCGAGTCGATGATTCACAACTCGCGGCCCACGCGCGCCGAAGCATCGGACGTCGCCAACGCGGTGCTCGACGGGACGGATGCGCTCATGCTGTCGGGCGAGACGGCAGTCGGCGCGTACCCGATCGAAGCCGTGCGGACGATGGACCGGATCATTCGCGAGGTCGAGCACTCGGAGTACTACCGCCGGCACATCGAGCCGCCGACGCTCGATCTGCCCGTGTCGGCGAACGCGATCGCCCACGCGGCGGCGATCGCCGCCCGGCAGATGCGCATCAAGACGATCGCGCTGGTGACCGAGTCGGGAGGCGCCGCCCGGTTGATGAGCGAGTACCGCCCCGAAGCGGCAATCCTCGCGCTGACGACCAACGATGTGACCTACCGCCGCCTCGCGCCTTACTGGGGCGTCACGCCGATTCTCATCTCGCCGGCGGCGACCACCGACGAGATGATCGATCGGATCGAAGCCGTGTTGCGCGAACGCCAGCTGGCCGAGCCCGGCGAGTACGTCGCGATCACGATGGGCGTCCCGGTCGGTGCCGGCGAATCGACCAACCTGCTGAAGATTCACCGGATGTCGTGACCGCCGCGCGCGGAAACGAATGCGGCGAATCGGGCCGGTGCGAGGCAGAGGACTCGAACCTCCACGGGTTGCCCCACTAGATCCTTAGTCTAGCGCGTCTGCCAGTTCCGCCAGCCTCGCGAAACGACAGCCCGATTCGCCGCGGGTAGTGATATTCGGACGGCCCGTCGCTGTCAAGTGCGGATATAGTCCGATGCGCATGGAATTGCCGGGGTCCGAGCCCGCCGGCCCGTCTCGGGCCGGCCTCATCATGGCGCTGTACGGCGCCCTCGCGCTCGTCGCGGTCCTCATCTCGGCAGGCCGCGACGACGTCGACATCTATCGGATCGAGGGGCGGTCGACGGCGACCTGGTTGTTGCTGAGTCCACTGGTCGGCGCCGCCCTGGGGCTGGCCGTCGTCGCGGCGTCTCGCGCCGCCGTCCATCGATTCGCGTGGGCGCGCGCACTCCACCGCGACTTCCGCGCGCTGCTGGGCCCGCTCACGACCCGCGAGATCGTCATCCTCGCGGCGGCGAGCGCCGTCGGCGAGGAGCTGCTGTTTCGCGGCGCGCTCCAGCCGTGGATCGGCGTCTGGCCGCAGGCGCTCATCTTCGCGCTGCTGCACGTCGGCCCGGGGATGCGGTTTCTGCCGTGGACCGCGTGGGCGTTCGCGATGGGGCTGGTGTTCGGCTACGTGTTCGAGTGGACCGGCGACCTCGGCGCACCGATCGCGGCCCACTTCACGATCAACTTCCTGAACCTGCTGTTCATCGCGCGGGTGGAACTGCCGCCGGAACCGCACGCCGGCGCGCCGCCGCGCCCGTCGTAGGCGGCGTGCACATCGCCCGGCAGGCCGGTTTTTTGCCCGCCGCGCGCCGGCGGCGTAGCCTCGACGGCGCATGCGCGCGATCCGCACATCGGTGGCCATCCTGGCGGCCTGCGTCGCCCTGGCCGTCGGCGCGCACCGGGCCGCGACCGATTTGTCGCGCGGCGACGAAGTGCGCGCCCTGTACAGCGATCGGTTCGCGTTTACCGACGACGGCATCCCGGTCGTCACCGTCGAGATCATGGGCGGGCAGGACCGCGTCGCGCTGCGCGCCGACGGCGGCTTGGTGGCACTGCCGAGCGGCGACGGCGGACCGTCGGTCGCGGGCGCCGACGGCTGGCTGATCGAGGCCGAGGGCGCGACGCCGCCGCGGATCCGCGAGTGGACGGTGGTGGCCGAGTTCGACGGCGCCGACGATGCGGGCGCCGCGCGCGAACTCGATCGCTGGCGCGCACGCGGCCACGAGACGCGGGCATTCGAGGTCGGCACGGTGTTCGGCGTCGATGGGGCGGTCATCGACGGCCGCCGGCGGCTCGTCGCAATCGACCCGGTGCCGGCGGGAAAAGGCGCGAAGCGCGCGCGGCGCATCGCCCGCCGCTACGGCGTTCACACCCGCGTACACGAGGAGCTGGTCGACCCGCCGCGCGGCACGATCGTCGCGCGTGCCGTTGGCGGGCGCACGGTCGTGCGCAGCCCCGGCGTGCTGTGGTTCGCTCCCGCGCGCGCCGGCGCCACCGTCGAAGTCGCCGACGTCGTGTACGGCGGCGGCGGCTCGCAGGTCGGCGCCGAGCGCACCGAGGACCGCAGCTATTACGGCAGCGTGTACGTCACGATCGGACGCGACGGCAAGCTTGTCGCGGTCAACGCGGTACCGGCCGACAAGCTGCTCGCGGGGCTCGTGCCCGCCGAAATCTTTCCGGACGCGCCGGACGAAGCCCTCGCCGCGCAGGCGGTCGCAGCGCGCACCGAACTGCTCAGCCGCATCGGCACGCGCCATTTCGCGGACCCGTTCCTGGTCTGCTCCAGCCAGCATTGCCAGGTCTACGCCGGCGCGGGCCGCGAGCACCCTCGCACCACGCGCGCGGTCGACCGCACCCGCGGACTCGTCCTGCTGCGCGACGGCGGCGGGCTGGTGGACGCGCGCTACAGCGCGTCATGCGGCGGTCACGGGGAGCACAACGAGCACATCTGGGGTGGCGCGCCGGACCCGGCGCTGCGCGGCGCCGTCGACGCCACGCCGGCGGGGGCGAGCGCGATGGCGCCGTTTGCCGACGGCGTGTCCGAAGCCGAACTCGATGCGTTCCTCGCGCTGCCCGACGACGCCGCGTACTGCGGAGCCACCCGCTACGGCAAGGGGCGGTTTCGCTGGCGCGTGCGCCTGTCGGCCGACGATCTCACCGCGCGCGTCGCCGCGCGCTACCCGGGCGTCGGCCGGGTCGTCGCGCTCGAGCCGGTCGACCGGGGCGTGTCGGGGCGAATTCGCACGCTCGCCATCCGGGGCGACCGCGGTACGGCGACCGTCACCGGCGACCTGGCGATCCGGAGGCTGCTCGGCGGGCTCAAGAGTTCGCTGTTTCGCGTCACGCCCGAGGGACCGGCCGCGGCGCCGGCGGCCTTCGTGATCGACGGGGCCGGTTTCGGACACGGCGTCGGCATGTGCCAGACCGGCGCCATCGGGCGCGCGGAGGCGGGCCAGACGTTCCGCGCCATCTTGGAGCACTACTACCCCGGCTCCCGCGTGCGCCGGCTGTATTGACCGGCGCCATCGGGCGCGCGGAGCCGGGCGAGACGTTCCGCGCCATCTCGGGGCACGACGGCGCCGGCTCCCGGGTGCGCCGGCTGGATCGACCGCGCCGTCGGGCGCCCGAGCAGATCCGGGCCCCGGGGCCGACCTTGCACGCCCCGACTGCAAATTTTCACCGCGGGGTCGATTTCTCCTGAAAACTCGTTGACTTGCACTCAAAGCCGCGCGAACAACAGAGAGACAGACAAAACCCTGCACCAGGGTTCAGGCAGTCCGCTCGCGGCGGACGAACCGATGTTAAGGAGGCAGTAAGAGGATGGCACTTGGCAAGGTGAAGTGGTTCAACGACGCGAAGGGGTACGGATTCATCGTGCACAGCGACGGGCGCGACGTATTCGTCCACTACTCGTCGATTGAGGGGGAAGGGTTCAGATCGCTGACCCAGGGACAGGACGTCGAGTACGAGGTCAGCGAGGGGCCGCGCGGGCTGCACGCCACGGCGGTGCGCAAGCTGGAGCAGCACGGCCGGATGTAGGACCACAACCGCAACCGAGCGCCGTCATCGCCCAGCGCGGTGGCGGCGCTCGGCATTTTCGGTGCGGGCCCGGGCGCGGACCGCGCGGCGGCCGGCCGCGCGGCGCGCGGTCCCCCGCCGGCTCTCTCGGCGCGGTCTGGCGCGGCCGATCCGTTTGGCCGTTCGCCGCGGTACGCGGCGCGGCGGTCACCGGTCGAACGACGCGATCCGGTAGCTGCCGTCGGCTTGCTGCGCCAGGGTCACCGCGAACCGTTCGTCGCCCGCGCGCACGACCAGCAGCAGGTGCGTTGCGTCGGCGCTCGGCGGCAGCATGTCGAACAGCCGCCGGTACTGTGCAGGCGACAGCACCCGCCAGTCGCGTACTCGGCGCCGGTGCGTCTCGCTCAGGATCGTCCGGTAGACGGCGGCGACGCCGTCCGGATCGTTGGCGACGATCGCCCCGCGGCTCTTGAACGGGACCGCGGACAGATGCACCAGCTCGCCCAGCTGCCCCGCTTCGAACGCGGTGACCCACGCGGCGGCGGCCGCGGCGGCCGCGGGGTCGTCTGGCGCCGGCAAGTTGGCCGCGGCGCGCGCGGCAGCCGCCGGATCGGCCGGCTCGATCGCGGGCGCCGGCGGGCGGCGGCGACTGGTCGATCGGCCGAGCAAGCCGGCGTTCGCGCCGCGGTCGCTGCCCGCGGGGGCATCGGCCCGGATGAACTTGTCGACGCCGAACGTGCCGCACTGCCGCCAGTCGCGATGGAAGCGCCAGTGCAGGTACACCTTTCCGTCCGGCGACCGGATCTCGGGCGGCGTCGGATCGAATGGCTCGGCGCTGAACACGGTATCGAGCGCGGCCACGTCGAACGCGAGCACACCGGAGTGCTGCACGACCGTCGCCTTGTCCACCGTGCCGTCCGGGTTGACGACGATCTCGATCTTCGTCATCAGGTCCCACCGGTTCAACTCGTGAGTCGCCGGCTTGCTGTCGAGTTCCTCGAGGAAACCAAACCCCCACAGCTCGTGAATCTTGCGGTGCATGCGCGCGACGTACACGGCAAACGGCTCCGCACGCGTCTTGAGTGCGGTCTGGTTGCCGGGCCGAATCTCCGGCGTGAAGTTCTCGAGCGACGACTGCACCCGGGCGAGCTTGCGCTGATACCGGCCGAGCTTCTTCGACTGCCGGCGCTTGCCGACCTCGACCTCCCGTTGCGCCACGTCGGAGCCGACGATCCGCTCGTAGTCGTCGAAGCTCAGCGGCCTGTCGAGCCCCGGGAGACCCTTCTTGCCGCGCCGGCCGGTCGTGCCGCCGCCGCCCGCCGCGTCCCCTGCCGGCGGCAACACCGGGCCGCCGGGCGAACCGCGGCCCTCGATTCCCCGCATCGCGAGGACGCCGGGCCGCCTGCCGTCGCCGCCGTCGCCGCCCTCGCCGCCGCCGCCCTCTCCCCCCTCGCCGGCCGTGTTGCCACGCGCGACGTTCGCGTCGCCGTTGTGCGCCGTCTCCTCGGCGCGGTCGATCGACAGCGAACTCGGCTCACTGTCCTCGATCTGAGCCACATCCGTCTCCGCCGCGCCGACCTCGTCGCTCTCGATGTCGCTCGGCTCGGAGTACGGCGCGTCGCCGCGCTGCTCGCGCTCGAGGTTGGTGTCGGTCGCGCGCGTCTGCTCGACGACGTCGCGGTTTTTGTCCGACAAAAACTGCGCGTCGCTGGGCGCCTCGTCGACGACGTGCTCGTCGTCGGCGACCTCCACGCTCTTCATCGGGATGGCCGGCTTGGGCCGCTCGGGCGGCGCGGGCGCCGGGGCGGCCTCCGGCGGCTGCGGCGGCGATGGAATCGCCGGAGGCGGCGGTTCGGCCATCACGAGGGGCGGCGGCTCCGGCTCGATCGGCGGCTCCGGTTCGACCGGCGGCTCCGGCTCGCGCGGCGCCGCCTCCGGCACCGGCGCGTCGAGAAGGGTCGCCTCGACCGCGGGCTCCGGCAGCGTGATGTCGTCGTCGGGACGGTCCTCGACGGCGACCGTGTCGACCTCGACTCGCTCGGGTACCCGCTCGAAGAAGACCGTGACCTGTTCGGCGCCGTACAGCGCGAGCGTGCACTGCGCAAACGGCTCGCTGCGGCACGCGCGAGACCAGCCGTCGAGATACGAACCGTCCGCGGGTTCGGCGTGGACGACGACGAGCTGGCCGCGCGGGTACGGGGTGCGACACGGCGCACCCGCCTCACACCGGACCTCGGCGATCGGCGGACGGCCGCAGTACGCATCGATCAGCCACGCCGGCGCACCGCGCGCGACGCACGGTGCCGACCACGCCAGGCCGACCGGTTCGATGCGCACCGCCCCCGTTCCCGTGCCGTCGAACGATACGGTGAGCGTGGTCGGCGGCGGCTCGGGCGGGGTGCGCAGCGCGTCGAGCGCGAGGCCGGCCAGCAGCTGCAGGCCCGCGGACCCGATCAGAAAGCCCACCAGGACCAGCGGACTCCGCTTTCGCGCGCGGCTCACCGACTCACCGTGTTTTCTTCGCTTTGTCCAGGGTATAGCAACGCCGAGCGCGCGCCACAAGCGCACCGAAGTGGACGGCCCGCGGCGCGCGGCCGGCCGCGGTAGGTACGCAACATCGCAGGCGGACGGCGCCGCCGAACGGTGAGACCCGAGCGGGTCCGTCGCGGTTGGCCGCACCGCCGGCGACGCGCGACGCGCGCCGCGATCCGGCAGACGCCCGCACCGGCGAGGAAGTCGACGGGGCGATGCCCGCCGCGCGGAAGGCGCCCGCGGCGAGGGGCCCCGGCGGAACCGTCCCGCCGCACCGAGGACGGCGCGCGCCCGCGACGGCGCAGCCGGCGCCGCCGACAGCGACGCCCGCGCGCTGCGAGGCGGGTGCGCCGAGGCGGGCCAACGACGGTGCGAGATGCGAGGCCGCGTGCGGCGCACGCCCGCAGCACACGAGGGCGCGTAGCCCCACGCGCGACCCCACCGCGCGACACCGTACGCCGAAGATCGCCCACAGGTCGCGACCGCGGCCAGCGGCCACGCGCGACAGCCTCCTAGCCCATCTTGCGGTAGACGCCGACGACGACGCCGAGGATATCGACCGAGCGCATGTCGCGGCGCCGGACGTAAATTGGATCCATGGAGGCGTTCGCCGGCTGGAACCGGATCACGTCTCCCTCCGGGTAGTAGCGCTTGACCGTCGCCTCGCCCTCGATCATCGCGACCACCGTATCGCCGCGCTGTGCGGTCGGCGTCTTCTTGACGAACACGTAGTCGCCGTCGTGTATGCCGTCTTCGATCATCGAGTCGCCGACGACGCGGAGCGCGAACACCTCCCGGGTGTTGCCGATGAAGAACCGGTCGACGACGACCGTGTCCTCGGCCTGCTCGACCGCCAACAGCGGCTCGCCCGCGGCGACGCGGCCGAGCAACGGCACCTCGACGAACGACTCGCCCAGACCGACCGGGGCCGGCTTGCGCGCCGACGCGATCGGCGTCACCGGCCGCATGGCGCGCGACTTGAGATCCTCGCGCCGCAGGTAGCCCTTTTTCTCGAGCGCCTTGAGGTGGTCGTTGACTCCGTTGGTCGACCGGATGCCGAAGTGCTCGCCGATCTCGCGCAGCGTCGGCGGATAGCCGCGCTCCGCGATCGACGCGGTGATGAAATCGAGGATCTGCTGTTGGCGTTTGGTCAGCGTGTCGCGAGTTTCTAGTTGCATGCCCGTGTCCCCCGTCTACCCGGCTGATCCCGCGTGGGTCGCCCAGCTACCTGAACGGCTGTACGGTACTGAACAAACTCGCGGCCGGTCAAATTTTGTGCCGGCGCGCGCGCGCCGTAGGATGCGGACCATGGGCCAACACGCCGCCATCGTTGCGGTTGCGGCGCTCGCCGGCGCGTTCGGCCGGGGCGACCGAGCCGAGCTTGCGTCCCGCGCGCGCCGGCTGCCGGCCGCGACGTTGGCCACCGCGATCGCCGGCCCCGACCGCGCCGCGGCGCTCGCCGCGATCGCGGCCGCCCCGCACAGCCGCGCGCCGTGGGCCCTGCTCGACCCGCTGGCGCGCGCCGCGCGATCGACCGATCGCCGCCGCGCATCGTCGGCCGCGCGCGCCGCCGCTGCGATCGCCGCAGACCTCACGCTCGACACGCTCCTCGCCTGGGAAATCGATCTCGACGCGGTCGACCGCGCCGCGCGCGCGTGGGGCGACGTCGCGGCCGACCCCGGCCTGTGGCCCGACGTGCGCGTGCACGCGCTCGAGGCGCGCGCCGCGCTCGGCCGCGCGGTGGCGCCGGCCGTCGAGCCGCCGTTTGCCCGCGCGCTGCTGGCAGACCCCGAGCCGGAGGTCCGGCGCGCGGCGTTCGACCTGCTCGCGCCGCCGCTTTCGCCCGAGCTGCTCGCGGTCGCGGCCGAACGCGCCGCGACCGACCCGGACCCCCCTGTGGCGCTGGCCGCCGCCGGCGCGGCGTGTGCGGGCCTGCCGCTGGGGGCCGACCCCGCCGCCGTGCGGGCGGCGTTCGGCGACCGCGGCATCGCGCGGATCCGCCGACTCGCATCCGGCCGCGACGTAGCGCCCGACGTGGCCGCCGGCGTGTCGCGTTGCCTGCGCGAGGTCGCCCCGCGATGACCGGTGAGCGGCGCTTTGCCCGGGCAGCCGGGCTGATCTCATCGGCCACGATGCTGTCGCGCGTCCTCGGGTTGGTGCGCGAGCAACTGTTCGCCGCGCTCATGGGCGCGACGATGTTCGCCGACGCATTCGTGGTGGCATTCCGCATTCCGAACCTCCTGCGCGATTTGTTCGCCGAAGGCGCCCTGTCGTCCGCGTTCGTGCCGACGTTCAAGGCGGAGTTGAACCAGCACGGCCCGGACGCGGCCTACGCGCTGGCCAATCGCGTCGCCGGCACGCTGGTCGTGATCGTCGGCGCACTCGTGCTCACCGGCGCGGTGTTCGCGCCGCACATCGTCGACGCGATCGCACCCGGATTCGCGGTCGAGCCGGCCAAGCGCGACCTGACGATCGAACTCACGCGCATCATGCTGCCGTTTCTGGCGCTCGTGTCGGCCGCCGCGGTCGCAATGGGCATGCTCAACGCGCAGGACCGGTTCGCCGCGCCCGCGCTCGCGCCGGCGATGTTCAACACCGCGACGATCGCGGTCGGCGCCGCGCTGTACGCGACCGGTGTCACGGGCCGCGGCGTCGCGGTCGGCTGGTCGATCGGCACGCTCGCCGGCGGCTTCGCCCAACTCGGCGTGCAGCTGCCGCCGCTTTGGCGGCTCGGGTTCCGGCCGCGCCCCGCCGCCGACCTCGCGCTGCGCGATCCGGGCGTGCGCCGGGTCGCGCGGCTGATGGCGCCGGCGGTCGTCGGCCTGGCCGCCGTGCAGGTCAACATTTTCGTCAATACGTTGTTCGCGACGTCCGAGAGTGGCGCCGCCGCGTGGCTCAACTACGCGTTCCGCTTCTTGCAGCTGCCCATCGGCGTGTTCGGCGTCGCGATCGCCACGGTCGCCACGACGCGGTTTGCCGACGCGGCGGCCGACCGGCGGCGCGACGACATGGCGGACCAACTCCGCCAGGGGCTGGAACTCGTCGCGTTCCTGACCGTACCGGCGACCGTCGGGCTCGTCCTGCTCGGCGAGCCGATCATCCAGCTCATCTACGAGCGCGGCGCGTTTTCGCCGCACGACACCGCCGCGGTCGCCGCCGCGCTCCACATGTACGCGATCGGCCTCGTCGCGTACGCGGCCGTCAAGGTCGTCGCGCCCGCGTTCTATGCCGTAGATCGCGCGCGCGTGCCGATGGCGGCGTCGATCACCGCCGTCGCGGTCAACATTGCGCTGAACGTGACCCTGCACCCGCACTTCGGCTACCGGGCGCTCGCGTTCGGCACCGCGGCGGCCGCGATCGTCAATTTCGGCATCCTGTACGCGGCGTTCGGCCGCGCGGTGGCGCGCGCGCCGCACGCCCGCCTGCTCGCGCACCTGGTCCGCGTCGGCGCGGCGGCCGCGGCGATGGGCGCCGCCGTGTGGGCGTGCCATGCCGCGCTCGTCGACGCGGTCGGGACCGAGACGCTCGCCGCGCGCGCGACCCGCACACTCGCTCCGATCGCCGTCGGCGTCGCGGCGTACGCGACCGCGTGCTGGGTGCTGCGCATCCCGCAGTTGGGCCACTTCGCGCGCCGATTGCGCCGCCGCTGACCGCAGCGGTCGCGATCGGCGCACCCTCGGGTAGACTGCCCCCCGTGCCACGAGTCGTTGATCTCCGCGCGCCGGACCCGTGCATCGCGTGGGCCGCCGCCATCGTCGCCGCGGCCGCGGGAGCCGCGTGCCGGCCGGCCACGGCCGCCCCGGCGGACGACCGCACCGCCGCAGCACGTCCCGCCGGCGACGGCACCGCCGCCGCGCTGTACGATCGACTGTGCCGTCCCTGCCACGGCGAGCGCGGCGCCGGCAACGGCCCGGCGGCGCCGTGGCTGTGGCCGAGACCGCGCGACTTTTCACGCGGCGCATTCAAGTGGCGAACGACGCCGACCGGCCGCCCGCCGACCGACGACGACCTCGCGCGCGCGATCCGCTACGGCGTGCCGGGTACATCGATGCACGCGTTCGGCGACTTCCTCGACGACGATCAAGTTCGCGCGCTCGTCGCCCGCGTCAAATCGTTTGCGCCAGCAACCTTTTCGCGACCGGCGGAACCGATCGACATCGGCGTTCCGCCGCCCGTCACTGACGAGCTGATCGCGCGCGGCGCCGACCGCTACCGCGCGCTCGGCTGCGCGAACTGCCACGGCGACGCCGGCCGCGGCGACGGCCCGGCAGCCGCGACGATGCAGCCGGGGCCACCGTACGACCTCACCGCGCGGCCGCTGCGGCGGCCCGGCGGCGCGTCGTTGCGCGGCATCTACACCAGCCTCGTCACCGGCCTCGACGGCACGGCGATGCCCTCCTACGCGGGAGCCGCCCCCGACGCCGACCTGTGGGCCGTCGCCGCCTACATCGACTCGATTCGCTACCGCGGCGGCGCGCTGCCCGAACCGACCGCGCTGGAAGTCGCCGCGGTTCGCGCGACGCCCCCCGAGCGGCTCGCGGCCGGCGTGTGGCCCGGCGATCCCGCCTCGCGCGACGCGGCGGTGTGGGGCGGCGACATCGCGCCGCACGGCGCGCCGCCGGCGCGTCTGGCCCCCGCGCAGGCGTCGCTGCATCCCGCCCAGTGCGGGCGCTGCCACGCCAAGCAATTGCGCGAGTGGCGGCCGTCGCTGCACGCGCGCGCCGCGTCGCCCGGCACGCTCGGGCAGACCGCTCGCATGGACGCCAGCGGTCGGACCGGGTGTCTGCGCTGTCACGCGCCGCTGCCCGAGCAGCTCGACCACCACCGACCGTTCGACCCGCAACTGCAGGCCGAGGGCATCGCGTGCGCCGCCTGCCACCTGCGCGGATGGACGCGGTTCGGCCCTCCGCCGGCGACCGGCGCACGGCTGCTGTCGCAGCCCGGCTATCCGTTCGAGCCGCTCGCGATCTACGAGCGCGCCGACTTCTGTCTGCCGTGCCACCAACTGCCGCCGTGGAACGTCAAGCAGGTGGCCGGGTCGAAAGACGACCGCGCCGCGCGCAAGCCGCTTCTGAACACCTATCGCGAGTGGCTCGAGGGGCCGTACATGCGGCGCGGCATCCAGTGCCAGCACTGTCACATGCCGAATCGCGAGCACACGTTTCTCGGCGTTCACGACCCGGACACGTTCCGCCAGGGCATCCGCGTCGACGCGATCGCGGGCCGGTCGCGCGCGACGGGCGCCGTGAGCGTGCGCGCGCGCGTGACCAACGTCGGCGCCGCCCACTACCTGCCGACCACGCCGACGCCGGCGGCATTCCTCGAGGTCGAGTTGGTCGACGGCGGCGGCCGGCCGATCGACGGCGCCGCGGCGTCCCTGCGCATCGGCCGCCATCTCGACTACGACGGCAACGTGTTCCATCAGCTCGCCGACACGCGCATTCCACCGGGCGAGTCGGTCGAACTCGCGAAGGCGTGGGCCGGTGGCCGCACCGCCGACGCGGTCGCCGCGCGCGTGCGCGTGCGCGTGGAGCCCGACGAGTACTACGAGCGCCTGTTCGAAAAGCGGTTGCGCGGCAATCTGCCCGCGGCGATCCGCGCACAGTTCGAAGAGGCGCTGGCCCGCACGCGCGCATCCAAGTACGTCGCGGTCGAGCGCATCGTGCCGATCGCCGACATCGCCGGCGCGCGCCCGAAGCGCTGACGCCACGCGAACGCGCGCCGACACGTCGCGTGCGAGCGGCGCACCGCGCGCCGGTGAGTCGGCGCCGGCCGCGGGCCGCGAGCGTCCGGCCGCCCCGCGGGTCCGTCACGCGGCGAGAAACGGCGCGAGGTGGGCCAACACCGCGTCGGGCCGCTCGAACGCCGACAGGTGACCGGCCCCCGGGATGCGTACCAGTTTCGATCCCGGCATCCGCCGATGCATCTTCTCCGACAGCGCCGGCGGCGTCGCGCGATCCTCCTCGCCGACCAGGATCAGCGCCGGCGCGCCGATCCGCTCGATCGGCGGCTCGTCGGCCCGATCGACCACGCAGCGAATCGCGCGGATGAGCGGCTCCCGGTCGTGCCGTGCGACCTGGTCGATGAGATCGCGCACGAGTTCCGGGCGTTCGCGAAGCGTCGTGGCGCCGAGCATGATCGGCGCGACCCGATCGGCCAACGGCCGGCGCATGCCCAGTCGGCGGTACAGCCACACGAGCACTCCGTACTGCGCGCGCTTCGCGAGCCGCTCGCGGTCGGCGTTGCTGTCGAGCAGCGCCAGCTTGGCGACGCGGTCGGGAAACGCGAGGGCGAACCGCATGGCGGTCATACCGCCCATCGACAACCCGACGAGCGCGGCTCGATCGATCCCCTCTCGATCGAGAATCGCAGCCCAGTCCGCGACGAGATCGGCAAACGAAAACGGCCGCGGCGCCGTCGACTCGCCATGGCCGCGCACCTCGATGTTGATCACCGTGTGCGAGGTCGCCAGCGCCGGCGCAATGTCACGCCACATCCACCGGCCGCACAGCAGGCTGTGGCCGAGCACCACCGCCGGCCCCTGCCCCGCCACGTCGTAGGCGATGCGAGCGCCGTCCCGTTCGATCGTCCGGCTCGTCGTCGACATGCCCGCATCGTGCCACGGTTCCCGCGCCAGCCGCACCGCCCGCGCTATTCGATCAGGTAGATCGGAAACTCGAACCCCGGGGCCACCTCGACGTACAACGTCGCCGACCATCGGTCGACGTCGGCGAGCGCCCAACCGCGGCGCAGCGCGCCCGGCGCGATCGCCACCGACAGTGCGACCCGTTGTTCCACCGTCGCTCCGGCCGGCACGGACATCGGCGCGAGGCGGCCGGTCGCCACCGGCGCGCCGTCGTGCGCGAGTACGAGTCGGTTCCGCTCGATCGCGACGTCGAACGGGGTCGGATTGTGGATGCGCACGTCGAGGTGGACCCCCATCTCGACCTCGCGCGACAAAACCGATCGCAGAGGCGGCAGGTCGATGCCAAACGATGACAGTGCAACGTCGTAATCCAGCTTGAGCAGTTGGCTCTTGTGGTGGACGGATAGCACCAGCGCGCCCGTCCGGTAGCCATTGAACGCCAGCGCGCCGACGACCATGGCCCAGGCCAGCGCTCGCACGGCGATGCCAGCTCGCGCAGTCCGCTCGAACTCGTCGTACAGGTGCGCGCCGAACCACGTTCCCGCCACCGCCGCCCACGCGATCCCGATCACATTGGCCCCGAAGATCATCCACAGGTCGTGCGGCCACAGCCGCGACGCGACGAGTGACGGCGCGGCAAACAATGCACCGAACCCCAACGTCGCAACCGGATGCCGCGCGAGCACCTTGAGGATGCGCGAATAGTGGCCGCCGTGCCGCTGGAGCACCGGCGACGTGAAGTCGACCGCGAACATGAAGAACAACCACGCGTACGACAGCGCGACCGACGCGATGTCGCGCGCCCGACCCGGGTGGTAGCCGATCCAGAACACCGCGAGTTGCACCGCGACGAACAGCGCGAACAGCTTGATTTCCTCCCACGCCTGCACCGACAACGGCAACTCGCGCATCGGCGCCGGTACGAGCCGCGCGTCTCGCTCGAACTGCACCGACAGCGCCTCCTTGAGCCAGAACAGCAGCACCGTGACCAGCGCGAGGGACCCGGACAGCACCACGTTGTCGCTGACCGCGCGCTGTTGCGCCTCGAAGAAGCGGTCGATCACGAACCGAGCCGCGCCGCGCCAGCTGTCGGGGAACACGTAGGCGAGCGCGAGTTCGCGGATGCGACCGCGGCCCGCGGCCCACGCGACCGCCCCGAGCACCGCGGACGCCGCCACCACGTACGCGGCGAGCCGCAGCCACGCGCGCGCGGACAGTCGCGCGATGGCGAGCGGCGATACGAACGCGGCGACCAGCGGAGACCGGCGCATCACGGCGCGAGCGTTCATCCCCGCGGGCGCGGGATCCGCGGGGCAAGCGGCCGAGAGCGCGCGCCGGCGGTCATACCTCGTGCGGCATCTTCTGCCGCGGCGCGCGGAAGTAGCGCAGCGGCGAGTAGTACAAGAAATTCGACACGCGCGAGGTATACAGGTCGGCGTAGTCGGACACCTGCTCGCCGAATCGGCTGTTCTCGTTTCCCTCGCGGAACACGGCGCCCCAGTGCGGATTGTACGCGCGATCGATCGACTCCTCGAGCGCGTCGACCTCCTCGACGATCATCCGCAGCCGCGCGCGCAGCTTGTCGAGCATCACCCGCGAGTGCGCGCGCGCCTCGTCGACGCGCCGGCGCAGCTCGTCGCGGCCGGCCGCCGCGCACTCCTCGCTCAGGCGCGTGAGCGACTTGAGGTACGCGCTCTCGTAGTCGATCTCGGCGTTGAGGTTGCGGCGCCGGCGGTCGAGCAGCTCGAGATCCTTGAGCTGCTGGTCGAGCCGCTCGGACACCTCGATCTCGGCGTCCAGCTCCTGCACGACCATCGCCGTGCGCCACACGTGCGCCTTCTTGAGCCGCAGAATGTCGCCATAGATGTGGTCGCCGACGTACAGGACCCGCTCGCCGCGCACACCGGTCATGTCCTCGAAGTCGTAGATGTTGCCGCCACAGTAGGCGTGCCCGCGAAGAAGTCGCGTCACCGGACGGCCCGCGATCACCTCACCGGTCGCGAGATCGACCTCTTCAAACGGCACTCGCTCGGCAAAAAACCGCGGTTTCATTCCGCCGGTGATGATGTAGTCGAAGTAGTTGCGCCAGCTCGGATAGGCGTGGCGCTTACCGTCGAGCAGGTACGACATCACCGCGTCCGTGTAGTCGTACAGCGAGTTGGTCAACACGAACAGCCGCTTGCCAGCGCTGCGCAGCTTGTGCAACGTCTCGGCCAGTTTCGGATCGTCCTCGATGTACGCGCCGACGTCGCGCTTGATGATGCTCTTGAGCGTGTCGTCGCGGTGGGCCTCGTCGATGCTGTCGCGGATGTCCTGGAACAGCTGGTCGTAGTCGACCTGCCTGCCGGTCGCGTCGAAGTGGTCGACGAGCGTCATGTACATCGCTGCCTCCGGCAGCGCGAACAGCGTGTCGATCCACACGTAACGCGGCAGGTGCAAGCGGATGCGCTGGTTGCGATAGTGCTCGATCCGCTCTGCCTTCGATAGCCGCCGCTTACCGTGATACACGCGGCCCACGTGGCAATGGCGATCCATCTTGAAGATGTTGCCCAGCTTGCGGTCCACCACGAGTCCGCGGATCGCGAGGTGCGGATCGTAGTGCAGCGCGCGCACCTCCTCCGGGTAACCGCGATTGGCGATCATCTTTTGCAAGGTGAGGTCGATCGACAGCTGCTCGAGCCGCGGCTGATGGTACAGCGCAAGCGTGTAATCCATGTCGAAGCCGATCAGCTCGATCTGGTCCATCCGCAGGTTCCGGTTGCAGAAGACGCGCCGGCGCCGAGATACCTCGATCTCCCGGGCGACGTCTCCCATGAGGGCCCCGAACTCACGCTCGAGGTCGTAGCTAGATGCGCGCATGCAGCGCGGGATTGTATAGCAGCGCCGCATGGCTGTCCCCGGATGCGAGCGACACCGCGGGACCGCGCGGCCATCGCGCGGCGGCTCCGTCTCGCGGCGGCGACGCGGAAAGCGGTCGGCCGTTGTGGACGTGGGCGCCGGCTGGTAGGGTGACCGGCCATGGCGATCCGCGACGCGCAATACGCCCGACTGCGCTATTTCCCGCCGCAAATCGACCACCGCTACGGCGACGCGGTCCACATCCTGGCCGATCCGCTGGCGCTCAACCTGCTCGCTCAGTTGTGCGCCAAGGGGACCGTGCAACCGCGGGTCAACCAGCTCGTCAAGAGGCTGTACACGACGCTGTTGCACCACGTCGTCGCGGCCGAGTTCCCCGTGGCCGACCTCGAAGTGCCCACGCGCATGATCGACGTCGTGCCCGAGGGGGTCTGGCGCGGCCCTGCGATCGACGCGGCCACGCGCGCGGTCGTCGTCGCGGTCGCCCGCGCCGGCATCATGCCGTCTCAGGTCGCGTACGACTACCTCAACGAGACGGTCGCTCCCGAAGGCGTGCGCCAGGATCACTTGTCGCTCGCCCGCGAGACCGACGCGGCGGGGAAAGTCACCGGCGCCGCGCTCGGCGCCGCCAAGATCGGCGGCGACGTCGACGGCGCGTTCTTGCTCATCCCCGATCCGATGGGCGCCACCGGCTCGACGATCACGCGCGTGCTCGCCCACTACCGCGAGCACGTCGCCGGCACTCCGCGGCGGGTGCTCGCGCTGCACCTGATCGTCACACCCGAGTACCTGCGCCACGTCACCGCCAACCACCCCGACGTGAGCGTGTGGGCGTTCCGGCTCGATCGAGGTCTATCGCCGGCCGACGTACTCGCCACCGTCCCTGGCGAGCGGTGGGACAACGAGCGCGGCCTTACCGACCAGCACTACATCGTGCCCGGCGGCGGTGGGCTCGGTGAAGTCATGAACAACTCCTACTGCTGATACGGAATACACGCCCACCGCCTCGCAAACCGACGACCATGTTCAACCGCCCCGACGAGCCGTTTCACACCCTCATCTCGGAAGCCGATCTTCAACGTCGGGTGGCCGAACTCGGCGAACAGATCACCACCGACTACCGCGACGTCGGCCACGACTTGGTCCTGCTCGGCGTCCTCAAGGGGTCGTTCATCTTTCTCGCCGATCTGTGCCGCCACGTTCACCTGCCACACACCGTCGACTTCATCGGCCTCAAGAGCTACGGTGACGAGACGGAGTCGTCCGGCGTCGTCCAGATCACCCAAGATCTCACGCGTCCGATCGAGGGCAAGCACGTCCTCGTCGTCGAGGACATCGTCGACACCGGTCTGACCATCGAGTACTTGATGGACAACCTGCGCACGCGACACCCCGCGACCATCAAGCTGTGTTCACTCTTGCACAAGCCGGATCGGGCAGTCCACGACGTGCGCATCGACTACCTCGGCTTCACCATTCCGAACAAGTTCGTGGTCGGCTACGGGCTCGATGTGGCCCAGCGCTATCGCAACCTGTCGTTCATCGGCTATCAGGACACGTGAGGCCATGGCAGGCCGCCCGGAGCAACTCCCCCGCATCCTGTTCGAAATCGGCAAGACCATCGGCGGCAGCCGCGACTTGCCCGCGATGATGTCGCGCATCTCCGAGCTAGCGACCGAGTTGGTGGGTGCCGACGCGACGTCGATCATGCTGCTGGACTCGCAAGGCGAGCGGTTGATGGCGAAGGCAGCCCACGGGTTGCGCGTCGGCCGGCTCGACGGCGTGTCGTTCGCGGTCGGCGAGGGAGTCGCCGGATGGGTCGTGCAACGCGGCGAACCCGCGCGGATCGACGACGTGTCGCAGGACGACCGGTTCGTCCCCCGCGACGCCCCGTCGACTCCGATCGCATCGATGATCTGCGTTCCCTTGCTGGCGGGAGGGCGCCCGATCGGCGTCATGACCGCGACCTCCCAGCGGACTGGCGCCTTCGACCAGGCCGACCTCGAGATGCTCGCATTCGTCGCCCAGACGATCGCGCTGGACGTCGAAAACGCACGGCTGCGAAAGCTGACCGTCACCGACCCGCTCACCGGCTGTTACAACCGCGAATATCTCCACATGCAATTGCCGGCTCGCCTGCGGGAAGCCGAGGACCACGGCACCCCTCTATCGGTCGCGATGATCGACGTCGATCACTTCAAAGACGTCAACGACGCATACGGTCACGCGGTGGGCGATCGCGTGCTCACGGTCGTCGCGGATCGCCTGCGCGCGGCGATCCGCGGGAGGGACGTGCTGGTCCGCTACGGTGGCGAGGAGTTCGTCGCGCTGCTCCCCGACACGGATCTGGCGGCGGCGCGCGACATCGGCGAACGCATGCGCGCCAAACTCGAGGAAAACCCGGTGCACGCGGAAGGGCAGTCGATCGACGTGCGCGTGTCGGTCGGCGTGGCGCGAGCGCGACCGGGTGAATCGGCGCAGGACGTCGTAGGCCGCGCGGATGCGGCGATGTATGCCGCGAAGCGCGCGGGCCGTAACCGCGTCGAGGTCGCGCCGTGACGAACGCGCCGAGCGGTGGCGACTCGCCGGGCGGGGCCGCTCCGCCGGGCGACCGCGACGACCAGGGCGGCGGAGCCGCTCGGCCGGGCGACCGCGACCACCAGGGCGGCGGAGCCGCTCGGCCGGGCGACCGCGACGACCAGCGTCCGTCGATCCGGAGCGGCGATTCCCTCGACGCGGGCGCGCGCGGCGACCGGTCGGTGACGGGCGCGCCGCGCGACGCGGGCGCGCCGCGCGACGCGGGCGCCTCGCGGCCGGCGGCGACGCGGACGCCGGCAGCCGGCGACGAGGCCGCGACCACCGCCGCGGGCCCGTCGCCGGCTGCGGCCCGACCCCCGGCGGAGTCCCCATTCCCGTTGCTGCGGCCACCGCCGGCCGCCGGCGAGTCGGACGAACGCGCGCCGCCCTCGCCGGA
>RFGE01000023.1 GCA_003696105.1 Deltaproteobacteria bacterium
ATCCGGATTCGCGGCGGGCCAGCGAGCGCCGGCGCCGAGCCCGCGCGATCAGCGGCGATACTGAAGGTGCACGCGCACCGAATACCGCGTGCCGCCCGAACCGTCCGGCACCTCGCTGTAGCCGTCGAGCGCGAGCAGGTCCGCGTCGCCGTAGAACCCGCGCTCGTCCTGCAGCGACTCCACGAACGCGCGAAACGCCGGCCCGTCCGTCCCGGTGACCAGCAGCCGGCAGTGCGTCTCGCGGCACTCGATCTGCGGCACGGCGACGCCGCCCGGGCGGTCGCGCGTGGCGGCGGCCACCAGCGCCCGCACGCGCTCGCCGATCGCCCGCTCCTTCGCGTCGGCCCACGCCGGGTCGCGCGACTCGGCTTCGCGCGCATCCCACAGCGGCCGCTCGTCCGCCGGCTCGAGCGTGCCCTCGGCGGCCGGCACCGGCAGCGGCGCGGGCCGAAGCCGCGCGCGCGGCGCTGCGGCCGCGGGCACCGGGAGGCCCGCACCGCCATCCGGAGCGGCGCGAGGGCGCGGGCGCGAGTCGCCGCTCCACCGGGCGGCCGCGACTCCGACGGCACCGGCAGCGGCGACGGCGATCGCGGTCCACCAGGCGCCACGGCGGCTCATGGTGCGCAGTGTACCGCGACGTTGCGCGCCCGCGCCGGTCGTGTACCGTCGACACGGATGGCCGACGTTCCGCCGCCCACGCACGACGCCCGCGACGGCGCGGGGCCGTCGCCGCACGACGCCCGCGACGGCGCGGGGCCGTCGCCGCACGACGCCCGCGACGGCGCGGGACGGTCGCCGCACGACGCCCGCGACGGCGCGGGGCCGTCGCCGCACGACGCACCGCGGCGCCCGCGCGCGACGATCGGCAACGCGCGCGATGGCGGCGTCCTGTACTGGCTCGTGCGCCTGTACGCGTTCGCGGCGCTCGTCGGCGCGGCCGCCGCAGCCGCCGCCGGCGTCTGGGGCTACGGCTACTTCGCGCGCCGCGCGCCCGAGCCGCCCGCGCTCGAGCGCTACGCGGCGGAGGTCCCGCTCGTGAGCCGCATGGTCGCGGGCGACGGCACCGTCCTCGGCGAATTCGCCCGCGAGTGGCGCGAACTCGTACCGTTTTCCGAAATCCCCCCGCGCTTGGTCGACGCGTTCCTGGCCGCCGAGGACCACGCCTTCTACGATCACCACGGCATCTACTTGCGCGGGATCGTGCGCGCCGCGTGGCGCAACCTGGTCGCCGGCGACTTCGCCCAGGGCGGCTCCACCATCACGCAGCAGGTCGCCAAGCAGTTTCTCGGCTCGGAAAAGTCGATCGCGCGCAAGGCCAAGGAGGCGATCGTCGCGCGCCGGCTCGAGGCCCGCTACGACAAGCACGCGATCTTGGCGCTGTACCTGAACCAGATCTACCTGGGCAACGGCGCCTACGGCGTCAAGGCGGCGGCGCGCCGCTACTTTTCGAAGGAACTCGACGAGCTGACCCTCGCGCAGATGGCGCTGATCGCGGGCCTGGCGCAGGCGCCGTCGCGCGACTCGCCGCTTCGCCACCCCGACCGCGCGCGAGCACGCCGCAACGACGTGCTCGACAAGATGGTCCGCTTCGGGTTCGCCACCGCCGAGGAGGCCGCGGCCGCAAAGGCCGAGCCGCTCGGGCTCGCGCCGCGCCGCGACGTCTTCGGCGAGGTGTCGCCGTACTTCGCCGAGCACGTGCGCCGCTACGTCGTCGACCGCTACGGCGCCGACGCGCTGTTGGCCGGCGGCCTGCGCATCGAGACGACCCTCGATCCGGTCGCCGACCGCGCCGCCTACGACACGGTCGACTACGGCGTGCGCAAGCAGGACAAGCGCCAGGGATGGCGCGGTCCCGAAGCCCACCTCGACGGCGCCGCCGCCGAGCGCTTCCTCGAGCGCACGCGCGAGCGCTACGGCGACGGTCCGATCGAGGAGGGCCGCCGCTACCTCGCGCTCGTGGACCGCGTGACCGACCGCAAGGCGACCGTACGCATCGCAGACCGCAGCTACGAACTGCGACTCGAGGACATGAAGTGGGCGTCGCCGTGGTCGCGCACCGAGGCCGTCAACGATGTGGAGATCGCGTCGGCGCGCGATGCGCTGCGGCCGGGCGACGTCGTGTGGGTGTCACGGGTGCCGAGCGCGCGCGAGGCGTTCCGCGAGTGGACGCTCGTGGGACCCAACCCGCGGTGGCTGCCGCCGCGGCCGGCCCGACCGGCCCGCGACGGCGAACCGATCCGCGTCCAGCTCGAACAGTGGCCGCATCCGCAGGGCGCGCTGCTCACGGCCGATCACTCGACCGGCTACCTGCTCGCGATGGTCGGCGGGGTCGACTTCGCGTATTCCGAATTCAATCGCGCGGTCCAGGCGTGCCGGCAACCGGCGTCGACGTACAAGCCGATCTATTACTCGGCCGCGCTGGCCGACGGCTACGGGTTCGACACGCTGCTCAACGACCAGCCGCACGCCGAGGTCGACCCGATTACCGGCGAGGTATGGATTCCACAGAACCTGTATGGGCTGAGCCAGAACAAGGTGACGCTCGAATACGCGCTCGTGTTCTCCAAGAACGTGCCGTCGGTCGAGGTGTTCAAGCTCGTCGGGGCCGACCGCGTCGAAAAGTGGGCGCGCCGGCTCGGGTTCACCACCGAGATCATCGCCGACAAGGCGCTCGCGCTCGGCGCGTCGTGCACCAAGCTCAACGAACTCACCCGCGCGTTCGCGATCTTCGCGCGCAACGGCAAGTGGATCGACTTCACCCCCATCCGGCGGATCCGCGACCGGCACGGCCGCGTGATCGAGGACCACACCGTCTACTACGACCCGATGCTGCGGCCGGCGGACCGCTTCGACCGGCTCGCCGCGACGGCTGGCGTGCGGCCGAAACAAGCGATCCCCGCGCGCGCCGCATTTCTCACCAGCAAGCTGTTGCGCGCGGCGATTCGCCACGGCTTCGCCGGCATCGTGCGGGCCACCGGCATCCGAGGCGCCGGCAAGACCGGCACATCGAGCGAGACGATGGACACCACGTTCGTCGGCTACACGTCGCGGTGGATCACGTCGGTGTGGCTCGGCGACGACCTGCGCGAACGGCCGCTCGGCGTCGACGACGCCGCGTACATGACAGTGGTGCCGATGTGGGCCCGCTACATGAAAGAGGTCGCCGGCGACCATCCGAATCGCGAAATCCCATGGGAGGTGCCGCCCGGCGTGTCCCGCGACGACCGCGGCGGGACCAAGGGCGAGCAGGCGCCGGAGCCGATGGAACTCAAGTGGGTCAAGCACCCCAAGCCGCCGGAAGCCAGCCGCGACAGCGCCGGCTGACCCCGTGTGACACCGCCGACACGCGGCCGCCGCGTCGCAATGGTAACCATTCAGGCCCCCGGTTGAGCCGCGCGCGGCGGGGTGCGAATCGTGGAGCATGAAGGCACACCCGAGTGTGCCGGAGCTGGACGCGCGCATCGAGCAGGCAGGCGGCGGCCGCCGCGGTCGCGCGCGTTCGCGGCGGCCGGCGCCCGGCCGTCGCGCTCGGAGAACGACACGAACCGCCGTAGCAGGTGCGCGCTAGCACACCTGGCGGCGATCCATACCTGGTGGCACGGGTCCTCGATCCCGTGCGGGACCACCGGGGGGAACGTCGACGATCGGCAACCGCGTCGCGCGCGGATCCGGTACTTCGGGCAACGGCTCCCAGCAGCTCTCGCACCGTGGCGGGTCGTGTTCGACGAACTCGCTGACCTCGCTCTCCGGTAGCAGCTCGTGGCGGTGCCCCTTGTGTCCTGGCTGGCCTCCGCGCTTGCGCTTGGCCTTGCCGCGCTGCTTGTCGCGCGTGTTGGCCTTGCCCGCGCCGGGCGGATCGCTCGACGGCGGCATGTGCGAGTTGCGCGAGTTTTGCGCCACCTGCTCGGTGAGCATCGCCACCTGGTCGAGCAGCGCGGCGACCTGGCGCTCGAGCTCAGCGATCCGCGCCTGCTGCTCCGCGATCCGCGCCTGCTGCTCGGCGATCTGCGCGCCGATCACCGCGACCGCGGCTTCAAGCTGCGCGATGCATTCGGCGGCGTCCAACGAGCAGCGTAGCTCACATGTTCGATCCCGCGTCGATCCTCGTTTTCGATATCGCAACCGATCGAAATAATCCGGCTTTCAGCCGGCCTGAACAATTACTCCTTTCGCGGCTGCCGGCGTGAGCTCTCGGTCTCGAACTCCACCAATCGTGCTCCCGGCTCCACGCGGACGCGCAGCCTTGGACGACAATCGTCGGTGCTCAGGGGCACATGACCTCGCCGCCGGCTGGCGGTCCTCCGGCGTTCCAGGCTGCGCGCGTACGCGGCGTAGGGCGCGCTCCCGGGATCAGCGACGGATGTAACTGGCTTCCACCGAGCCGGCTTCGAGCTCTGAGCGCGTCTCGCGCATGCGTTCGAGCAGAAGCGAGAAGTGCTCGGCGGGAGCGGCGATGTACAGGTCGGCGTACAACCGACCTCCTTCTTCCCACTGCCGCGTGTCGATTCCCCGATCGTGGAGGAGGGACAGCACTTTGTTGCGCTCATCTCGATTCGCGAAGCGCCGCTGCGGAAGTCGAACCCCGGGCACCGGTTCGAATCGAAACCCGTGCTCAGCGAAGACGGACTGTACCGGCGACGGATCGAACATGCGCAGGATTGTGGCTACTGCGAAGGGGCCCACCTTGCAGGGCCGATCCTTGCCCAGGTGCCGCAAGACGATGCCGAGTGTGCGCTCTGTGATGTAGCCGATCGCGCCGGTACTGATGAGGAGGTTGCAACTCCGGAACCACGCACACTCCTCGCGGGTCGGCGAGGCGCCGGGCTGTTCGAAGTCGCGCGCCACGCCCCCGTCCAACAGCCCAGACTCGACAGCGAAGCGGATCGCTGGTTCGGATTGGTCCAGACCGACCGTACGGATGTCGCACGCCGGGGGTGTGATATTGAGCCAGATCCGCGTGGCTTGTCGCGCCGCGTGGTAGTCTCGCGGCGCGCGCGTCGCGAAGAATGCCACCATCTCGTCGAACGAGCATCCGTACTTCACCAACGCCGACCCGATCCCGTACGAACAGCCGACATCGAGCATCTGGACCTGCCAGGCGTCGCCGTTTTGCTCGTGGAGAAGTTTTGCCGCCGCCGCACAGTAAGGGCGCGCCTGCTCACCGATCTCGTAGCCGATCTTCGCCATCGACGTGATGTAGGCGTGCGGTGTAGGTGCGGTATAGACGTCGTCGAAGTTCGCTTTTGCTGAGTTTGCCGTGTTGTATGTTGTGATCACTACTTGGTTATCTGTCATCGCAATCGTGTAGCCATCGGTCGAGCTTTTGATCGCCCGGGGGCACGGTCTCAGCGGCACCAGCCGTAGAACCGACCGGTTCGGTGTCGAGAATCGGTGCGGCGTCGCTGTGCCGATCCTCCATCATCTCGGCGATTCGATCGAGGGATGCCGCGATCGCGCCGAGCTCGGATTCAGGGAGCTTGGTCATGGCTGTCGCGAGCGCGTCATGCAGCGGAGACGGAGCATTTCGCGCGAGCGCCCGCCCCTGCTCGGTGAGCGACACATGTACCACTCGGCGGTCTTCTAGATTGCGCTGTCGCCGGACGAGCTTCTTTGCCTCGAGCCGGTCGAGGATTCCGATCACGGTGCTCTGACTGAGGTGAACGTGACGTGCGATCGCGCTCGCGGTGACCGGTTCGTGTTCCTCGATCGCGAGCAGGCAGACCAGCTGCGGCCCCGTCACGTTGTGCTGGGCCGAGAGCTTTCTGGAATGCAAATCGACCGCGCGGATCATGCGCCGAAGGGCCTGCAGTACCCGCAGGTCGTACCGCGTTGCGGGGGATGGTTTCGGCGATGCGCGGGAACGCGGCTGTGCGGTGGCCCGCTCCACGGGGGAGGCATCCGGCGCGTCACGTCGGTTGCGCGGGCTCACCGCAACTGTCGCCGGACGAGCCGCGAGCGCAGGATCTCGGCCTCCTGCCATGCCCCCCGTTCGTCGCTTGTCGCTCGACATCGTTACTGTTCTGATCATTACAGCCGTAATTATTCGGGGCGCATCGTACCACAACCGACCGGCGCGCACAGCCCCGCAGCCCGCACCGGAGTGCGCAGCCCGCACCGGGGTCGATTCGGCCCGCAGCCGATGAGTCGCGTTGGAGAAGCGGCCGACGCGGGCGCAATCGGCGATCACGTCCCGCGTACGCGGCGAGGAAACGCGGTACGTGTCCCGAAATCTGTGTACAACCTGAACGCGGCCGAGCGTCAGACAAACGGGAGACGCTCCTCGAAACAACAACTTTTTGCTGGTCTCCGGCGCAACGGAGGTCGAGGAGGTCTCCCGATGACCGACACTGCCGAATTCGAAGGCATCTCGCAACAAGAGATTCAGGCTGAGCTGCGCAAGACGTTCCGTGGCGCGGTCAAGTTCGCCCTCGAGGCTGTGCTCGAGGAGGTCGTGCGCGAGAGGGTCGGCGCCGGGCGGTGGGCGCGGGCCGGCACGCGCAAGGACCAGCGCAACGGCACGTACCTGCGCCAGCTGCTCACAGCGTACGGCCACATCGAGGTCGCGGTGCCCCGCACCCGAAACCGTGGCTCGCCCGTGGACGTCGTCGGGCGCTACCGGCGTCGCAGCCCCGAGCTTGACGGCGCGATCATCGCCGCGTACGTGCACGGCGTCTCGATGCGTGACGTCGCCCAGGTGACCGAGGCGCTCGCCGGCGCCCCCGTCGGGCGCTCGTCGGTGAGCCGCGTGACCAAGCGCCTGGACGAGCACGTCGAGGCGCTGCGTACGGCGCCGATCACCGGCCCGGTGCCCTACCTGTACCTGGACGCGACGTTCGTCGACGCGCGCTGGGCTCGTCGCGTCGAGAACGTGTCGGTGCTCGTTGCCTACGGCGTCGGGCTCGACGGCAAGCGCACGCTGCTGGCGATCACGCTCGGCGCGCAGGAGTCCGAGGACAGCTGGGCCGACCTGCTTCGGCAGCTGCTCGACCGTGGCC
>RFGE01000024.1 GCA_003696105.1 Deltaproteobacteria bacterium
CAGGGGATGAGCCAGCTCGTCGGCGTCACGCGGATGTGTTTGACTGCCGGCGGATCGGTGCAGTCACTTCGCCTGCTCAAATCGACGGGTTTCGACGACTACGACGCGGTCATCCTCCGCAAGATCCGCCAGTGGAAGTACCGGCCCTTCAAGGTCAACGGCAAGGCGGTGCCGGTGTGCACGTCGGTTCGGATCGTCTATAACCAGCACTGAGCGCCGACGGATTACGGCAACCGAATCACGCCAGACGCAACCAGCGCGAGCAAAGGGAACGCAGATGCACGGATTCAGTCTGATTGAGATGTGGAACTCGATGGGTTGGCCGGTCAAGGTCAACACCGTCTTCATGATCATCATGTCGCTGTGGTCGCTGTTTGTGATCTTCGAGCGCTGGATCACGTTCTCGAAGGGGACCAAGCAGTCGTTTTCGTACGTGCGGGCGCTCGAGGGCTACCTGGCGAAGCGCGCGATCGACGAGGCGATCCAGGCGGCCAAGCGCCATAGCGCCAGCCCGGTGGCGCGCGTCGTCGAGTCGGGGCTCGACGCGTACAAGAAGGGCCGCGAGGCGCTCGAGGAGGAGGGGCCCGAAGACGTCGGTGACTTCGACCTGGTGGATTCGGTCAACCGCGCGCTCGAGCGGGTCAAAGAACGCGAGACGTCGGCGCTGCGCAAGGGGCTCGGCGGGCTCGCGACGATCGCGTCGATCGCCCCGTTCGTGGGCTTGTTCGGCACCGTCATCGGCATCATCAACTCGTTCGAACTACTCAAGGGCGGCGGCGGCATGGATGTCGTCGGCCCGGGCATCGCCGAGGCGCTCGTGTCCACCGCGTTCGGTCTGCTGGTCGCGATTCCGGCGGCGATGTTCTTCAACTACTTCACGGGGCGCGTCGAGAGCATGGTCGTGGACATGAACGACGTGTCATCCGAGTTCATCGACTACGTCCTCAAGGAGGGGAGGGCGTAAGGTCATGGCGGGCCGCGCCACCAAGAACCGGCCCGGGCTGGTCCACAAGAAGCCGGCAAAACTCGACGGGCCGCGCAGCGAGATCAACGTCACGCCGCTCGTCGACGTGTGCCTCGTGCTGCTGATCATCTTCATGGTGATCACTCCGCTGTTGGCGCGCGGAAAGGACGTGCCGCTGCCCAGAACGAAGACGCACGTCAAAGAGGCGGACAAGAACCAGCCGATCATCGCGATCGCGCGCGACGGCAAGGTGTACTTCGACAAGGACCACATCGCGAACGTGGTGCCGGCGGCGCCGGCAGCCGGCCAGACGGGACGGCGCTGGCAACTCGACGACGAAAAGATCGTTCAGAAGACGCTCGAGGATGCGTGGCGCCGCGCCGAGGAACAGCGCACCGAGAAGCAGGAGTCGGTGATGAACAAGGTGTTCCTCAAGGCGGACCGCGATCTCGCCTATGGGCAAGTGTATCCCGTGATGATGGCGATCCACGAGTTGGGGGTTTCCGCGATCGATCTGGGAACCAACGAACTCAAGGAGGAGGGCGGCGCGCCGGCGCCGTAACGCGACCCATGGGGATGAACGTAGGCGGCGGCGACCCGCACGGCGCAAAGAGCGACATCAACGTCACGCCGCTCATCGACGTGGTGCTCGTGCTCCTGATCATCTTCCTCGTGACGATGCCGATCCAAATGCGGCAGATCACGGTGGAGATTCCGCGCAAGGCGGACAAACGAGTCGAGTTCGACCCCAAGGCGGGCGAGCAGATCACGGTCGAACTCGCGGCCGACGGGCGCGTGCTGCTCCGGATTGGCGGATCGGAGGAGCCCGATCTCAGCTTGGCCGATCTGCCGGGCAAGCTGCGCCCGGCCATCAAGAAGAAGACCGGCGACAAGACGGTCTTCGTCGACTTCGACTACGAGGTCAAGTACGACAACGCGGTCACTCTGATGGACATGGTGCGGGCGGCGGGCGCCGAGAAGGTCGCGCTCGTCGACAAGTCGGCCAAGCAATCCGCTGCACCCTGACGGGTCGGCAGCCGGTGGGCGGCGGCGGCCCGCCCCTGCCAGTAGCGGTGAGGCCGCGCAGGTGGCCCCCTCGGGGCGCTCGGTGGTAGCACCCGCCCAACGGAGGGGGACCGAGCCTTGACTCCCCGGCGCAGCCTTTGTACTACTCCCCGCGCCAACCGCGCGGTTTCTTGGAGGGACGACAGATTATGCGGGCTATTCGATTGACGATGCGAACGGCGCTCGGCGCCTGGCTGGTTGCGAGTGCTGCGAGCCTCGCTGCGTGCGACGACCAGAAGTCGAACACCGAGCTCAATCCGGCCGGGCCACCGATGATCCGCCAAGTGTTCGTCGACGAGCGGGTGCCGATCGAGACACCGAGCGGGACGAGCTTCCAAAACCGGACCCAGCTCGCATTCGGCGACCATCCGGACATCCCGCCCGAGTCGGATCCGCGCGACGGCGTGACCAATGCATTGTCGCAGAACAACACCGTGCGCGTCATCATCGACGAACTGCTCGACGGCAGCACGCTCGAGCAGGTCCGCTGCGCTGACGGGACCTTCGCCGACATCCCATCCGGGACGACGCCGGACGACATCGCCGACTGCGCCGGGCTCGATCGGCGCAACTGCACGGCGGTGTGTACGCAGATCAACGACGCCACGGGGCAGCCGTTCGGCGTCCAGGACGACAACGAGGACCTCGCCGCCGACGAGTTCCGGTTCAAGGACGGCATCGTGCAGTTGGTGTGTGGTGGCGATCCGATGCCGCTGGTGCTCGAAGGGGCGGCGCGCACGTTCTGGCAACCGTCGGGCAACCAGCAGATCCCGGCGGGCGATATCGGTCTCGCGGGGCTCGGCCCGGCCATCGTGATCAAGCCGGTCGGCATGCGGACCGGCGTGACCTGCACGCTCGACATCGCCGACTCGGTCGTCGACTACGATGGCAATCCGGTGTGCGCGCCGCCGAACGGCGACATCGAAAAGGACTGCCCGGCCGAGGGCGACACGAGCCTCGTGTCGTTTGGCGTCCAGGTGTTCGCTCTCACCCTGTCGGCGCCGCGCGACGGCGCCACCGGCGTACCGGTCACGACGGGGATTTCGCTTCAGTTCAACGCCAACGTGGACGGCGACACGATTCCGGGCAACATCGCTCTGCGCACGGGGGGCACCGACGTGCCGGCCACGATCGAGCTGGCCGCGATGGCGCCGACCCAGATCGCGATCACGCCGGACGGTCCGCTCATGCCAAACACGGAGTACACCATCGAAGTCACCGGCGGCGCCGACGGCTTGCTCGAGGTGTTCGGCGGTGCGCTGGCCAACGACGTCACGATCACGTTCACCACCGGCGACGCGCCGCCGGACGCGGGACCGACCCCGGACGCGGGACCGACCCCGGACGCGGGACCGACCCCGGACGCGGGACCGACCCCGGACGCGGCGTAGCCGCGGCCGGGCGCGACGAGTCCCGCGCGCTGCCCGAGGGCCTCGCTCCGGCGAGGCCCTCGGCATTTTCGGACCCGGACCGACGTGCTATGAGTGCGGCGTGGACGCGACGCTGAATCCGCAACAACAACGGGCGGTGGACTACGGGGATGGGCCGTTGATGGTGCTCGCGGGGGCGGGCAGCGGCAAGACGCGGGTGCTCGTTCACCGGATCGCCCGCCTGCTCGATCGCGGCGTGCCGGCGTACCGCGTGTTGGCGGTCACGTTCACGAACAAGGCAGCCGGCGAGATGCGCGAGCGGCTGTTTGGCCTGTGCGGCGGCGCCGCGGCGGACATGTGGATCGGCACGTTTCACGCAACGTGTGCGCGCCTGCTGCGCCGGTGGGGCGATCGTGTCGGTCTGACTCCGGCCTTCACGATTTTCGACGACGACGACCAGGTTCGCCTGGTCACCGCGCTCATCAAGGAGCTGAACATCGGCGACCAGGTGTCGGCTCGAGCCCTTCTGTGGCGCATCGACCGCGCGAAGAACCGGGGCGAAGATCCGTGTGATGGGCCGGTGTACAGCGTCGTCGACGAGGCGCTCCGCCAAGTCTACCCGCTGTATCGAGATCGACTCGTGCGGGAGGACGCGGTCGACTTCAACGACCTGCTGCTCAAAGTTCTCGACCTGTGCGAGCACGACGAGGTCGGCCCGTGGCTCGCGTCTCGGTTTTCGCACGTGTTGGTCGACGAGTTTCAGGACACGAATCGGGTGCAGTACCGCCTCGTGCGCCACTTCGTTCGCGGTACCCGAAACCTGACCGTCGTCGGCGACGACGACCAGTCGATCTATGGGTGGCGCGGAGCCGAACCGCGCAACTTGCTCGACTTCGACCGCGACTTCGAGGACGCCGCGGTGATCAAGCTCGAGCAGAACTATCGGTCCACGAAGGTGATCCTCGACGCGGCCAACGCGGTCATCGCGCGCAATCGCGATCGGCATCCGAAGGCCCTGTGGACGGCGCGCGACGGCGGCGAGCCGATCTTGTGGGAGGAGGCCGAGGATGAACGCCGGGAGGCCGATTTCATCGCAAAGGCGATCATCGGCCTGATGGACGAAGAAGGCCGCGACCTGTCGGATTTCGCCGTGCTGTACCGGACGCACGCGCAATCGCGCGCGCTCGAGGAGGCCCTGCGCGTCCATCAATTGCGCTACCGCGTGGTCGGCGGCACGTCGTTCTTCCAGCGCCGCGAGATCAAGGACATCCGCGCGTACCTCAAGCTCGTCATCAACCATGCCGCGGACTCGGCGTTCGAGCGGATCGTGAACGTGCCGTCGCGCGGGATCGGTAAGCGCACGATCGATCGCGTGCGCACGCACGCGCGGCTCACCGGGATCTCGCTGGTCGACGCGGCGCGTAGTTGCGCGCACGGGGCGGTCTCGTCGATCGGGCCCGCGGCGCGCAAGAAACTAGGCGCGTTCGTCGACATCATCGATGACCTGCGGGAGCGGCTGGTGTCCGGCGCGGCGGTCGCCGACCTGATCGTCGCGGCGATCGAGCGCAGCGGCTACCGAGAGCGTCTCGAAATCGAAGACTCGATCGAGTCGCGCGAGCGACTCGACAACCTCGGCCAACTCGTCGCGATGGCGGCCGACTTCGATCAAGATACTCAAGGCAAGGGAACGCTAGTCGAGTTCGACGAGCGCATCTCGCTGGCGTCCGCGAACGACGCGGAGGACGGCCGCAACGCGGCGGCCGTGACGCTCATGACCATCCACGCGGCCAAGGGGCTCGAGTTTCCCGTGGTGTTTCTGTGCGGCATGGAGGATGGCCTGTTTCCCAGCTTGCGCGAGCGCGACGATCGCGACGACCGAGAGGCGCTCGAGGAGGAGCGCCGGCTCGCGTACGTGGCGATGACCCGCGCGAAGGACCGCCTGGTGCTCACGGGGGCCAAGGTTCGCCGCACGTGGAACGACATCAAGATCAACAACCCGTCGCGGTTTCTCGACGACATTCCGAGCGAGTGCCTCGCCGTGCGCGCGCGGCCGGCGGTGCCGCGACGGGGCCGCGCCGCGCCCGCGCGGCGTCGCGCGGGCGACTACGACGAGTTCGATCAGCGCACGCCGTACTCCGAGATGGTCGAGTACGACGCCTACGCTGACCTGGAGCCCGACGGATTTCCCGTAGGCAGTGCGGTGCTGCACGCGAAGTTCGGCACCGGGCGCGTCATCGACGCGAGCGGGTGCGGCGCCAACCGCAAGCTCGTGATCGAATTCCCGGGGCGCGGCATCAAGACGATCCTGGCGCGGTTCGTGCAGCCTGCGGCCGGCTGACCGGCGCGACGCCGCCTATTCGGGAAGGGGCTCGGTCACCAGTTCGAGGGTGCGCTCGGCACCGTCGCGCCACACGACCACCTCGACGCGCCGGCCGATCCCCGCCGTCGCCGCGATCCACGCAAGGCTTCGCTCGTCGACCTCGCGACCGTCGAACCGAAGGATGACGTCGCCGCGGCGAAGGCCGGCCTTCGCCGCTGGCGCGCCCGCGACCGTGTTGGTGACGAAGGCACCGCGCGGCCGGTCGAGGCCGACCCGTGCGGCTACCTCGGGGGTCACGGGCGCGACGAACGCGCCCAGCCACGCGCGTTTCACGACGCCGTCGGTGCGCAGCTGCGGCAACACGCGCTTGGCCGCGTTGATCGGCAGCGCGTAGCCGATCGCCGTCTGCCGCGGATCGAAAAGCGTGTTGATGCCGACGACCTCGCCGCGCAAGTCGACGAGGGGCCCGCCGGAGTTGCCCGCGTGGATCCGGGCGTCGGTTTGCAGGTAGGCGCGCGCCCGCCCGCTCAGCGGTCCGGCGGGCATCGCGGGGACACCGGAAACGATGCCGGCCGACATCGTGGCGCCGCGGCCGAACGCATCCCCGGCCGCCACGACCCACTCGCCGCGGCGCAGGCGGTCGGAGTCGCCCAGCGGCAGCGGGCGCAGCCCAGGGACCGGGTCGATCTGGAGCAGGGCGACGTCCAGATTCGGGTCGCGGCCGATGACGCGAGCGCGGTGGTCGGAGCCGTCGTGCAGCCGCGCGACGATGTCGGCGGCGTTGGCGACGATGTGGTCGTTCGTCAGGATGAAGCCGCGGCCGTCGATGACGAAGCCCGACCCGAGGGCGAACGGGTCGTCCTCGCCGGGGAACGCATCGGCCGGGCCGCCGACGACCGTGCGCGTCGACCGCAGGGCCACCACGCCGGGCGCGATCTCGTCGGCCAGCGCGACGAACGACCCGGGCGCGCCGGGATACACGATCTCGACGGCGCCGTGAGCGGGCTCGCCGGCGTCCGCCTTCGGTGCGTCGGCCGGCGCAGGTGCCGCAGCGGGCCGGCATGCGGCGACCGCCACCGCGCCGGCGAGCACACTGCGGCACACCGCAGCGCGCGCGCTAGCCGTTGCTCGCGCCGCCGGCGCCGCGCTGTTTTTGCGCATCGACGTAATGTACGCGCAGGTCGTACAGCAGGCTCGACAGCAGCTTGTGCTCGGCTTCCGTCAGGTTGCCGCGAGTTTTTTCCTCGAGGATGCCGAGGATGTCGATGAGCTGCTTGGCCGCGGGCAAGTTGGGCTCCAACCGCTCGCCTTCTGGCCCCTCGACCTGCCCGAGGTTCACCATGCACGACGACCCCAGAGACAGGATGAAGGTCGAAAAATCCAGCGGCGGCAGTGCTTTCGGTGGCTCTTCGGACCCGGCCATCGGCTCGCAGCATAGCATCCCGTCGCGGCGGGTTGCATCGGGCTTTGACAGCAACTCCGCCGTTGCCTATAACGGAGCGCCCCGTGGGGTTCGACTGAAAAATCGGAGCCTTGGGCCCACAACCGAGAGGAGACGTCCCGATGGCGATGGAATACGTACCCGGACTCGCCGGGGTCCCGGCGGCAAAGTCCAAGATCGGTCTCATCGATGGCAACGCCGGCAAGCTGTACTACCGGGGCTATCCGATCGAGCAGCTCGCTGAGCATTCAGATTTCGAAGAGGTGTCGTACCTGCTGCTCAAGGGGCACTTGCCGACGCGGGCGGAACTCGACGCCTTCAAAGCGCAGCTC
>RFGE01000025.1 GCA_003696105.1 Deltaproteobacteria bacterium
ACACGGGGAAACTAGACTGACGTGTCAGTCTATTCGGCCGGTCGCCGCCGGCCGCGCTGCGAGGGAGAGGCATGCCGAACACGAAGCTGTTCATCGGGATCGACGTCGGGTCCACCACCGTCAAGGCCACCGTCGTCGACCCGGATACGCGCGAGATCCTGTGGAGCAAGTACCAGCGCCACGAGACCAAGCAGCCCGAGCGGACGCGCGATCTGCTCGTGGAGATCGCCGCTGCGTTCCCCGACGTGGCCGACGACGAGATTCGCGTGTTCATGACCGGCTCCGGCGCCGGCCCGATCGCGCCACACATCGGCGCGAAGTTCGTGCAGGAGGTCAACGCGGTCACGATGGCCGTCGAGCAGCTCCACCCGGACGTCGGCAGCGTGATCGAACTCGGCGGCCAGGACGCGAAGATCATCATCTTCAAGGAGAACGCGGAGACCGGCGAGAAGCAGGCGCAGACGTCGATGAACGACAAGTGCGCGTCGGGTACCGGCGCGACCATCGACAAGTGCGTCATCAAGGTCGGGATGCCGCGCGAAGACATCCCGAAGCTCAAGTTCGACCCGACGAAACTGCATCACGTCGCGGCGAAGTGCGGGGTGTTCGCGGAGACCGACATCGTCAACCTCGTCAAGAGCGGCATTCCGCGCGACGAGATCATGAACTCGCTCGCCGACGCGATCGTGGGCCAGAACCTGTCGGTGCTCACGCGCGGCAACACGTTGCGGGCGCGCGTCCTGTTGCTGGGCGGCCCGAACACGTACTTGCCGTTTTTGCAGGAGTGCTGGCGGCTGCGCATCCCGCAGGCGTGGGAGGAGCGCGGCTACGACTATCCGAAGGACCGGCCGCTCGAGGAGCTGATCTTCGTGCCGGACAACGCCGAGCTGTACGCGGCCTACGGTGCGGTGCTGTTCGGCATGCACGAGCCGGCCGACGTCGGCGTCTACCAGGGGCTCGCGGGGCTCGACGAGTTCATCTTGCACGGCCGCAAGGCCAAGCTCGGCGAAAAAGCCGGCCCGGGACTGGTCGAGTCGGACGAGGAGCGCGACGCGTTCGTCGCCAAGTACCGCATCCCGAAGTTCGAAGACGCGAAGCTGCAGCCCGGGCAGGTCGTGCGCGGTGCGATCGGTCTCGACGGCGGGTCGACGTCGTCGAAGATCGTGTTCACCGACGAGGACGGCAACATCCTCAAGAAGGTCTACCAGCTGTCGAAGGGCAATCCGATCCAGGACATGAAGGACATGTTCCTGGAGCTGCGCCGGTGGGCGGAGGACCAGGGGGCGCGCATCGAGGTGACCGCGTTCGGCGTCACCGGCTACGCCGGCGACGTGATGGAGAAGGCGCTGCTGGCCGACGCCAACATCGTCGAGACGGTGGCGCACATGATGAGCGCCAAGCACTACTTCGGCGACGTGGACGTCATCTGCGACATCGGCGGGCAGGACATCAAGGTCCTGTTCATGCAAAAGGGCGACATCCGCAACTTCAAGCTGTCGAACTCGTGCAGCGCCGGCAACGGGATGTTGCTGCAGGCGATGGCCGACCAGTTCGGCTTGCCGGTCACCGAGTACGCCGAGCACGCATTCGCGGCGCGGCTGTCGCCCGTGTTCAGCTACGGCTGCGCGGTGTTTCTCGACTCGGATCGCGTCAACTTCCAGAAGGAGGGCTTCGAGCGCGACGAGCTGCTCGCCGGTCTGGCGTTGGTGCTGCCGAAGAACGTGTGGCAGTACGTCGTCCAGATCCCGCGCATGGCCGAACTCGGCCGCGTGTTCGTCCTACAGGGGGGGACGCAGCACAACCTCGCCGCCGTCAAGGCGCAGGTCGACTACATCAAGGAGCGCGTGCCGGACGCGGTCATCCACGTCCATCCGCACACCGGCGAGGCGGGCGCGATCGGCGCGGCGATGGAAGCGCTGCGCGTGGTCAAGCGCCGCGGCTACAGCACGTTCGTCGGCCTCGATGCGGCGATCAACATCGAGTACACGAGCCGAAACGACGAGACGACGCGCTGCGACTTCTGCCCGAACAACTGTTCGCGCACGTTCATCGACACGCGCACGCCTACCGGCCAGACGGCCCGCTACATCTCGGGCTTCTCGTGTGAAAAGGGCACGGTCGAGGACCTCGACGCCTTGCGGGAACTCAACCGCGAGCGCAAAGAGCGCATGAAGCGCTACCCGAACCTCGTCGACTACGAGGCGAAGTTGGCGTTCAAGAGCTTCTACACGCCCGAGCCGTTGCCCGACCACGGCACCGATGTCGAGGACGTCCAGGTCAAGCGGACGCTGCTCGGCGGTGTGCGTCGCGTGCCGTACAAGCGGCTGTTTCGCCGGTCGCCCGCATCGGCCGTGGACCGGCGGCGTGCGATCCGCATCGGCATCCCGCGCGCGCTCAATATCTGGAGCACCGCGCCGTTTTGGCGCCACTACTTCGAGGCGCTCGGCTTGCACAAGCGCAACATCGTGTTCTCCGACGAGACCAGCGAGGAGCTGTGGCAGGCCGGCGGCAAGTACGGCTCGGTCGACCCCTGTTATCCGGGCAAGGTGTCCCAGGCGCACATCCACAACCTGCTGTTCGAGCATCACGCGAAAAAGCCGCTCGACTACATCTTCTTCCCGTGCATCACCCACATCCCGACCTGGGTGGAGGGGGTGATGGACACGGCGTCGTGTCCGGTGGTCGCGGGTACCCCGAAGGTACTGCGCGCCGCGTTCACCAAGGAGACCGACTTCTTCGCCGAGCGCGGCATCGAGTACGTGGATCCGGCGGTGACCATGGCCGAGCCGCTGCTGCTCAAGAAGCAGATGTTCGAGGCGTGGGGCGAGCGGCTCGGCATCACCGAGGACGAAAGCGACTGGGCGTGCGACCAGGCGTGGAAGGCGCTGCACGAGTTCGACCGCCAGATGCAGGAGCGCGGCCGGCAGATCCTCGAGCAGGTGGAGGCCGAGAATCGGATGTGCATCCTGATGCTCGGCCGCCCCTACCACAACGATCCGGGGCTGAACCACGGCGTGCTCGAGGAGTTCCAGGCGCTCGGCTACCCGGTGATCTCGATGCGGTCGATCCCGAAGGACGAGCAGTGGCTCAGCCGGTTCTTCGCCGACGACCTGCGCAAGGGGCTCATCGAGTCGCCGCTGGACATCAACGACGTGTGGCCCGAGAACTACAGCGTCAATAGCGTCCAGAAGGTGTGGGCTGCCAAGTTTGCCGCGCGTCACCCGAACGTGGCCGTGCTCGACCTGTCGAGCTTCAAGTGCGGTCACGACGCGCCGACCTACGGGCTGATCGACAGCATCATCGCCGCCGGCGACGCGCCGTATTCGGCACTGCACGACATCGACGCGAACAAGCCGGCCGGCTCGATCAAGATTCGCGTCAAGACGTACGCGCACACGCTCATGCTGGCGCGCGAGCGGCTCGAGGACCGCGCGGAACGCAAGCGCGAGTTGGAGCGCCGCGTCGCACTCAAGAAACTCGAATTGCTCGAGCAGATGCAACACAAGATGACGGCGCTGCGCGGCGCGGCCGATGTCGGACTTCAGCGCCAAGTCGAGCGCCAGCGCGAGCTGGTGGCTCGGCTGACGCCGCCGCCGGCGGCCACGTCCGCGGTCAGGTCGCCGTCGCTCGCCGTGCTGCAGTAATTCCCACGAGAGGCACCGAATCATGAATCACGAACAGGAACTGGTTGAGTTGGAGCAGCAGATCGCGGCCGAGCTGGCCCAGTTCGAGGCGGCCGAGCGCAAGCGACTCGGGCTCGACGACGGCCCGGCGGAGCACTGGCACGATCCGGTGCCGAGCACGTTCACCCGCGAGCAGCGCGAGCACACCACGTTGCTCGTCTGCGGCCTGACGATGGCCCACGACAAGTTCGTCCAGCACGCGCTGCGCGGCATTGGCTACAAGGTGCGCGCCCTCGACGTGCCGGATACGGCCGCGCTCCAGTTCGGCCGCGAGTTCGGCAACCGAGGCCAGTGCAACCCGACCTACTTCACGGTCGGCAACCTCGTCAAAGAGCTGCACGCGATGGAGAAGGCGGGCCTGTCGCGCCAGGAGATCATCGACAACTACGTGTTCGTCACCGCCGGCGCGTGCGGACCGTGCCGGTTCGGCACGTACGTGACCGAATACCGCAAGGCGCTGCGCGACTCCGGCTTCGACGGGTTCCGCGTGTTGCTGTTCCAGCAGACCGGCGGCATCAAGCAGGCGACCGGCGAGGATCTCGGGCTCGAGATCAACCCCGCGTTCTCGTGGGCGGTCATCAAGGCGATCATCGCCGGCGACGTGCTCAACGCGCTCGCCTATCGGATCCGCCCGTACGAGGTGGAGCCGGGCGCTACCGACCGTGCGATGGAGCAGGCCAAGGAGATCATCGGCCGCGCGCTCGAGGAGCGCAAAGGCCTGCTCCGCGCGTTGATCGAGACCCGGCGGCTGATGGGCGCGATCGAGGTGGACCGCACGCGCGTCGCGCCGAAGGTCGGCATCATCGGCGAGTTCTGGGCCATGACGACCGAGGGCGACGGCAACTACGGGATGCAGCGGTTCCTCGAATCGGAGGGCGCCGAGGTCGACATTCAGCTGGTCACCGCGTGGCTGCTGTACATGGTGTGGCAGGGCCAGTACGACACCGAGCTGCGCGCGCGCCTGCGCGGCACCGACGGCGGCAGTCGGTTCGGTCTGGCCGGCGTCGACGTGCGCAAGCGGGTGCTGTCGCTGGCGGCCGCCGACAAGGCGATCCGCGGCCTGTTCCAGACGTTCGCGCACGTCATGGGGCTGTACGACTACCACCTGCCCGACATGCACGAGCTGGCCGAGGTGAGTCACGCATTCTACGACAACAACCTGCGCGGCGGCGAGGGCCACATGGAGGTCGGCAAGCTGATCCTCAACGTGGCCAAGAGCAAGGTCAACATGACGTTGAGCGTCAAACCGTTCGGCTGCATGCCGTCGAGTTCGGTGTCCGACGGCGTTCAGTCGATGATCACCGAGATGTATCCGCAGGCGATCTTCTTGCCGGTGGAGACCAACGGTGACGGCGCGGTCAACGTCTACAGTCGCGTGCAGATGCAACTGTTCAAGGCCAAGCAGGCGGCGCAGCGGGAGGTCGACCAGGCGCTCGCCGAAGCGGGCATGACGATGGACGAGGTGCGCGCCTACGTCGCCAAGCACCCGGAGCTGCGCAAGGCGCTGCACCGCAGCCCGCACAAGTACGGCTGCACCACGGCAGACCTGGTGCGCGAGGTCGGCATGCGCAAGCGCCGGATCAAGGCGGCGCGCGATCGGGTCGCGGCGCGCCTGCGCCGGATGCGCGCGGGCGGCGACGAGCGGACGCTCGGCGCGATCGCGAAGATCGCGGCGGCGAAGGCCCGGCGGGCGCGCGCGTCGGCGGTCGTCCGCGACCCGCAGGCGGCCGGAGAGCGCGCGGCGGCGCCGCCGATTCCCGAGGGGCGGACGCCGCTGCGCGTCCTCGCGTAGCTCGCGGAGGGGCCGCCATGGTGCGACAGCGCGCGGCGACCTGGGTGCGACGGTGCGCGGCGGCTGCCGGCCGGCGTGCGCTCGCGGCGTTCAACCGCGCCGACGAGATCGGCGGCGAGGTGCGGGACTGGCTGCTGGCCCGTACGAACTCGCCGGCCCTGCGGGCGGTGAGCGAGCGGCTGGTGCGGGTCCGCGGCGGCGAGGACGCGGCGCTGGCGGTCGATTCGCAGCGGTCGGCGCGCGAGGCCGCCATCGCACGGCAGACGGCCGAAGCGCCGCCGCCGACTGCCGCGGAGCTCGCCGCGCGACGGAGCGACGCGCTCGGCGACCCGGACGTGGCGGCGCAGGTATACGGCCGGGCGTCCTGTCCGTGGACCGGGCGCGCGCAGTCGCTGCTCAACGACGCCAAGGTCGACTACGACTTCGTCGACCTCGACGACCCTGACCACGCGCACCTCGAGGGGCGGCTCGTCGGGCAGACGCGCCAGAACACGACGCCGTGGGTGTTCTTGCGGGGCGAGTTCGTCGGCGGCTACCACGAGCTCGACGAGATCGCGCGGCTCGGCCAGCTCGACGCGCGCACGCTGCCGCGCGATCGGCGCCCGCCCGCGGACCCGGCGCGGCCGAACGTCGAGGTCGCACCGCGGCCGGCGTGACGCGCGGGCGCGCGTCACGCGGCGCGGCCGTACGCACCGGGCGTACACGCGGCCACGCGGCGGCGACCGGGGCGCGACGGTGCGTCACGCGCCGTGGCGCGCCTGGAACGCGACCGTCGCGCGCTCGATCTGGCTCGCGAACTTGCGGTACGACACCATGCCCTGGACCACCTGGCCGTCCTCGCAGTGGGCGAGGGCATGGTCGCGCAGTTCGGCGGCGAACCGCGGGTCGTCGACGTACAGGTTCACCTCGTCGTAGACGCCGTGCGACAGGCGCGTGAAGTTGGCCGAGCCGACGTCGCAGTAGCGGTCGTCGATCACGACGAGCTTGCTGTGGACCATGCGCGGGTGCAGCACGACCTTGAGGTGGTCCGGCGCGCCGGTGCGGCGCAGCAGCTCCGCGCACGTGCGCCGGTTGAGCTGCTGCAGCACGTTCGGATTTTCGCCGGTGAGCAGGGTGACCCGCACCCCCCGGTCGACCGCGCGGGCCATCGCGTCGGTGAACCGCGGGTCGCCGAGATACGCCATCTTCACGACCAGCGATTCGCGCGCGCTGTCGATCAGCGCCAGGCGCTGCGCGAGCATCGGGCAGGTCTTGCGCGCGTGCGCCGCGCGATTGTGGACGAGGAAGTCGATCCCGCGCGACCGGTCGAACTCCACCGTGCCGGCCATCCGCTGGCGCAGCCGGAGCACGTGCTCGGCGCCCTCCAGTTCGATCATGATGTCGAGCCACTCGTTGCGGTGCTCGTCGCCGATGCCCATGCTGCCGAGAATCAGGCACTCGTCGTCGAAGATGAACAGCTTGGAATGGTCGAACCGCTTGCGCTGGTGGTCGATGACGACGTTCGGGTGCGCCAGCAAGTCGACGACGAGCGGATTGGGCCGCTGGCGCGGGCGCCGTTGCTGCCGGCGCCGCAGCGCGCGCGACGGCCGCCGCTGGTCGGCCGGGCGGCGGTAGGCCGCGCCCAGCACCCACGCTTGAAACCGCTCGGCCGGGCGGATGCGCTTGTGGAAGAAACTCTGACCGTTGCCGCCGGAGTGCTCGTACACGGCGGCGACGCGGTCTTTGCGGATGTGGACCTTGACGCCGCGGTCGGCGGCGCGCAACACGGCGCGTCCGAGCTGATTGCCCGTGTCGTCGTCGTGCCACAAGAAGGCGTGCATCTCAATTCGGCGCGTCGCCGACTCGATGCGCGCAAGGATCGCGCGAAACGCGTCCTCGCCCCCGCCCAACACCCGCGGGTTCGGCATGCCCGTGGTGTAGCGCGACTCGGGCCGCCGGGACAAGGGCTCCCCCTAGGAGGCGGTTGCGCATAGCCGCTGGCTGCGGTCGCGATCGGCGGGCGATCGTCGGCGTACGTCCTCGCGCCCTTCGGTTCCGTATGTTTATACGCGCCCTCGTGCGCTTCGGGCGTGCGCCGAACCTCGCCTCGCATCTCGCAACCTCGC
>RFGE01000026.1 GCA_003696105.1 Deltaproteobacteria bacterium
GAAAGAACACCTTGTGATCGCCGCGCCCGTCGAGTTCGACCAGGCCCCAATCGCCGGGGGAGATCGGCGTCGCCCGGAACGCGCCGGCGCTGCCGCGCGGACGCTCGCCGCTGCGCGCAAGAAAATCGTCGACCGCCATCTCCTCGCCGCCGAGCTTGACGGTCCCGCACATGCCCTCGCCGAGGGTGAGCACATGGCCGCGCGAGCCCCAGCGGATCAGCGCGAAGCCCCGCGGCAGCCCGAGGTCGGGCGTGGTGAACATCGCGTCCGCATCCGGCCCGATGGTCACCGGCGACGTGTCGGCCGCCCCGCGCGTCACCTTGCGCAGGTAGCGCGCCGCGAGCGCGAGGCCCACGAGCCCGACGCCGCCGAGGGCGTAAAACAGGCGGCGGTCGGCGGCGCGTTGGTACGCGCGGACGGCCTCTTGGCGCACGTCCTCCGGCACCGCGCCGGGCGGCGGCGGCTCCGGCGGCGACGGCATCCACAGGGCGCCGTACACGGCGACGAGGACGACGACCGCGGCGGCCGCGATGCCGGCGATGGCGACGGCTCGCTGCGCGCGATCGACCGCGCCGGAGCCGGGCATCGGCAACACGCGGTCGGCCATGACTTCGTCGCGCCAGATGTGGCTCACGCGCAGCGCGCCGGCGCGGGGTCCGGCGTTCGTCACAGCGCCTCCTCGTCGACCGATTTGACCATCTCGGGAATGAACGAACGTCGTTCGAGCGACGCGCGCTCGAGTTCTTCGGTCGCCCGGTCGAGGAAGTACAGAAGCTGCGGCGACCGCAGGCGACCGCCAAGTTGCAATCCGGTGAAGTCGAACACTTTGGCGCCCTTTTTGTCCTCGACCTTGGCGGCCGGCGCCTTCTGAGGGCGGCGCGCCCGCTTGCGGCGCCGCTTGCGCTGCGCGTCCGCGGAGGCCGGCACCGCGAGGGCTGCGGTCAACAGGGCGAGCAGCAATAGACGGCGAAAGGAACTCATGCGTAAACCTGTGGTCGCGGACCCGCAGGTGCGCGCCAATGTGGGGGCTTACTGCCCCAATTCGTCGAGTCGGGCTTTGGCTTCCTTGCGTTTGGCGTGACGCTTCGGGGCGTTTTGCAGGTATCGTTCCAGCGCCGCGCGCGCGGCGTTCTCGTCGCGGTCGCCGAAGTCCATCGCGAGCACGGCGAGGTTGAACAACGCATCTGCGCGCGCTCGCGATCGCTTCGGCGCACGCTTGACTACAGCCTCCCACGTCTGGCGCGCCTTCGCGAACTGACCGGTGCCGCGCTGCGCGATGCCGAGGGCGACGTGAGCGCCCCAGTCTTCCGGGTTGCGGTCGACGACCGCCGCGAGTTCGGTTGCGGCGCGCTCGTAGTCGCCCGCCTGCAGCAACACGATCGCCTTGTTGAACCGCGCGTCGGTAAACGCGGGATCGATCGCCGCGGCGCGGTCGAACTGCTCGAACGCCGCCTGGTCGCGACCGCGCGCCATCGACACGAGCGCCAGCGCGTTCCATGCGGCCGGCAGCTTCTCGTCGGCGGCCAACGCCTTGCGCAGCACGAGTTCGGCCAGCTCGTCGCGGCCCTGCGCGAGGTAGATCAGGCCGAGTTCGACCAGCGCCTTGGGGCTGGCCGCGTAGCGCAGCGCCTCGCGCGCCGCGTCGAGCGCGTCGTCGAGCCGCTGTTGTTCGCGCAACAACGAGGCGTATCGAATGTGGACGTCGACGTTCTCCGGGTCGCGTTCGAGCGCGGTCCGGTAGTCGTCGCGCGCGCGGTCCGGCTGGCCGGCGCGCCGGTAGGCCTCCGCGCGCGCCAGCAGGGCAGGCGTGTGCGACGGGTTGATCGCGAGGGCCTTGCCGAATGCGTCGGCCGCGGCCTCGTCGTCGCCGTCCCGGTACAGCACGACGCCGAGGTCGTACCAGGCCTCCCACAGCTTGTCGTCGATGGCGACCGCCCGCTCGAGTCGCGCGCGCGCGCGGTCGAGCGCGTCCGGGCCGCCGAGGCGCAGCGCTCGCATCGCGGCGTCGAACTGCGCGAGCGCCTCGGGATTGACCGGCGGCAGCTTGACCGCGGCGGGGGAGCGGGCGCCGCGTGCCGCGCGCGACGACCCGCCGCAGCCGGCCGCCGCAATCGCCAGGGCGACGCACGCGACCGCCGCCGCGCGGCGCCTACTCGTCACGCAGCACCTCCTCGATGAGCTCCGGGTCGGGCGGGACGTCGGCGAGGCGCGGCCCCTCGCGCGCCTCGTTCTCCGGCGGGTACTGGCTGCGCGCCATTCGAGACAGCGCTTCCCGCAACAACCGCGTGTACTGGTTGTATACGCCGAGTTCCAGTGCCTTGCGGTAGCCGGCCGCGTACAGCTCGATGGCGCGCTCCTCGATGCCGATGACGTAGTTGTCCAGTTCGTCGCGGTAGACCTGCGCCTCCTGCTCGTTGAGCTCCGGCGGCGTCGGCGCTTGCTGCATCGCGATCGCGAACTGTTCGAAGATCTGGCCGATGCGGTACAGCCCGGCGGTGCTCCACTGCGGGTCACCGTATTCGACGACGTCGAGGTAGACGTTCATCGCCTCGTCGAGCAGCTTCGACTTGCGGTCGAGCGTCCGTTTGAGCTTGCGCGGTCGCACGTCGAGGCCGATCGCGGCGTACTGCTTGAATACGAGTTCCCCTTGCAGGTAGCGTGCTTCGGCCGCCCATCGCGTGGCGGCGGCGCGCGCGTCGCGACTGAGCCGCTTGTACGCGGCGAGCGCGTCGGCCAGCTCGCGCGCCGCGCGCTTCGTGTGGCCGAGTTTGAGCGAAGTGCGCCCGGCGCGCGTGAGCGCCTGTACGACGTGTTTGCCGCGCCGGTAGCGCTTGACGTAGGCGAGGAACGCGCGGTGCGCGCGGCCGTCGTCTCCGGCTTCCTCGTAGACGACGCCGACGCGGAACGCGACGTCCTCGGCGTCCTTGCGGCTCGCGTAGCGTTTCGCGTAGCGCTCGTAGTGGCGGATGGCGCGGCGCGGCTGGCCGAGCGCTTGGCGCAACACGCCTGCATTGTAGAGCGCGTCGGCGCCCTTGTCGCCGCGCGGGAACTTGTCGGCGACGTACTCGTACGTGTCGGCCGCGCGTTCGAAGTACGCCGTGTCCTCGTACACCTGTGCCGCGGCGAACGCCGCCGCCTCGGCGCGGTCGCTGTCCGGGTAGCGCTCGGCCACTGCGAGGTACGTGCGCGCCGCTTCCTCGGGCTTCTTCGCCTTTTCGAGCAGGACGGCGGCGTTGTACAGCGCCTGCGGCGCGAGGCGGTGGTTCGGGTACTCTTTCGGAATGCGCAGGTAGAAGCGGGCGGCCTTGTCGTAGTGGCCGCCGGCCGCGTACTTTTCGCCACTTTTGCCGATCGCTTCGACGATGATCCGATCCAGTCGCGCTTGCTCAGCCTTTGACGCGAACGCCTTCGATTTCTTGAGCTGGCGCGCCCAGTATTCGATGTTCTCGTAGTCCTCGCTCTTGTTGAGGGCGTCGAGGATGCGGTCGCCGGCCGCTCCCGCGTTCGGGTGGTCGGGAAACTCGGTGACGATCAGGCCGAACCGTTTGACGGCCTCGTCGTAGTCGCCATAGTCGTAAAACAGCTGGCCGTTCTTGAACACGATCGACACCATCTCGTCGTCGCCGGGGAACAGCTTGACGTACAGATCGACCGCCTCCGCAAACTTGCGGTCCACCGGCAGGAGTTCTTTGCGTTTGCCCGGTTCGATCTTGGGGCGCGCTTTTTCGTACGAGTCCATCGCCTTGAGCAGCGCGTCCTTGTGGAACTTGCCGACCGGCGCCGTTTTGGCGACCGCGAGATACTCGTCGCCCGCGCGCTCCTGGTCGCCGAACTTGAACTTGAGAATCTCCGCGCGCAGGTAGCGCATCTCGATCGCGTGCGGAGACTCTGCGAAATGGGCGAGGTAGATTTCGTAGGCGCGCGCGGCTCGCGCGTACAGCTCGCGGTCCACCGCGCCCTTCGCGGCGCGCTCGTCCTCCTGTGCCGCGGCGTGCAGGTTCTTGGCGATGTTGCGCAGCAGCCGCTCGTTGGCGGCGATCGCGCGGTCGACCTGCGCGCGCTGTCGCTTGTGAACTTCGGCCCAATCCGAGCCCGGCCCGTAACGCTTCGCGAGCTGCTCCATGTCCGCGAGGGCCGCGTCGAAGTCGAGCGCGGCCACGTCGGCTTCGACGATCTGGCGGAAGTATTTCGGCGCGTGCAAATGCGCGGGGTCCAGGTCGATGAGGAACCGGTAGGCCCGCTTGGCCCGCTCGTAGTCCGCTTCCGCGAAGTGCAGGTCCGCCAGGCGCACGAGCACGTCGCGCGAGTACCGCTCGCCGCCGATCTCGGCGAGGAACTGGTAGACGTCTTTGGGCTGAATGCTCTCGTCTTCCGTGAAGACGAGCACGAGGTAGTCGAGCGCTTCGTCGCGGAGTTGGGCGCGCCGCCGGCGCTCGCGCTCGGTGCCCGACCGCTCGGCTTCGGCCGCCAGGTCGAGCACCTGCTTGAACAGCTTGGCCGCGGTCTGCGTGTCGGCGAGCTTCCAGTAGCACCACGCCGTCTTGAACAGCGCCAGGTCGTAGCTCTTGGACTCGGGGTGATCGAGGATATGCTGGTAGGCGTCGCGCGCGTCGGCCCAGTGGCCGAGCGCAAAGTGGTGCTCGCCGACCATCATCCACGCGTCGCCGTACAGGGGCGAGTCCGGGTGCTCGTCGATCACGCGGCGGAAATAGCCGAGCGCTTCCTCGATGCGCCCGGCTTCGCGCGCGGCGAAGCCGATCAGGTACAAGACGAGGTCCGTGTGCTCATAGTCGGGGTGGTCCGCCAGCAAGCGCCGGTAGAGCTTCTCCGACCGGGAAAAGTCCAGGCGGGGCTCCTTGGGGGGGCGCTTGCACGTGCGGCGCCGGCGGCACGCCTCGACGCGGCGCTCGTATTGCGCCATCGCCTTGACGTAGTCGCTGCGCGCCTCCTCCCACAGCAGCTCGGCGAGCTTGAACAGGCCGTCGGCCTCGCCCTTGCCGGTCGGCTTGCCGGCGAGGAACCGTTCCAGCAGCGCGATCGCTTCGCGCCGTTTCGCGTCGCGCTCGCGCTCCTTCTTTTCGATGAGCGGCAGCAGGTCTTTCGGGATGCGCGGGGACTCGGGAATCGGCGGCCGCTTGCGGATGTACAGGTCGCGCGCGGCGCCCTCGTCGATCTCCGCGGTCGACTGGGCTACGGCGGGCGGCGGCGCCGCGAGCGCAGCGGCGAGCGCGACCGCCGCGACCGGACGTGCGGTCACCGCCATCCTTCGTACTCGTCGCGCCACAGTTCTCCCTCGAACGGCCACACCTCCTCGTCGTCGCCGATGAGGCCCTGCTCCCACATCCGGCCGAACAACTCGGGGGGATAGCGGCCGGCGGACAGATCGGCGACCTCGATGTCCAGCCGGCGTTTTTGGCCGATGACCGCGTCGATCTTGCCGAGCTTGGCCTTGTCGACCACGCGCCGCATCTGGCTGTAGAGCCGGTCGACCGCGCCGGCGGCGAGGCGGTCGGCGGCCGCCTGCAGGCGGTCGAGCAGCGCGGCGGCCTCGACGCGGAGCGCGCGCGCGGCGGCGAGATCGCGGCCGACGAGGTGGCCGAGCTGCGCGTCGGCGTCCGACAGCAGCGCCGCCTCCGCCGCCCGTGCGGCGCGGTCGACGTCCGCCTCGAGCACGTCGATCTCCGACGCGAGCAGATCGAGGCGCTTGCGCTCGGCGTCGGCGGCGTCGGCGGGCAGGGTGCCGGCGCGGACCCCGCGGCGCAGCTCGGCGCGCGCGCGGTCCACTTCGTCGCGCAGTCGCCGCACGTCTTCGAGCAGCGCGTTGGCGTCGTCGGCGTCCTCCTGCTCGGCCGTCGGTTCGCGCGCGGCGGCGCCGACGCGCTGGCGAGCGACGCGGCGGGCGAGGGTCGTCCACGCCCGGACCGCGTGCGGCGCGTCTCCGGCGGCGCGTCGCATGCCCGCGATCGCCTCGTGCAAGCGCACGAACTGGGGATCGAGGCGCAGCAGCGCGACGACCTGGTCGATTCGCGTCTTCGGTGCCAGCGGCCGGCGGGCGTCCGGGTCGTCGCGCCGCCGCCGCCACCGGCGAAGCGCCCGGTCGAACAGGCGGGAGCGCCGATCCGGATCCTTCCGCAGGGCTGCCAACTCGTCGACGACGGGTTGGATGCGAGCCACGACGCGGTCGAAGTGCGCCTGGGCGGCGGTGAACTGGCAGTCCGCCAGCTCAATGTAGCCGGCGAGCAACAGCGCTTCGGGGACGAGCGGCGAGTCCGGGAACGTGCGGAGGAACTCGTCGACGAGGTCGCGCGCCGTGGGCAACTCGCGCTTTTGGTACATCGACCACGCGGCCTCGAACAGGGCCTCGGGCAACCGGTCGGAGTCGTCCGGGATCTGGAAGTAATGGTAGTAGGCGTCGTCGTAGCGGCCTTCCTCGTGGGCGATCCGGCCGAGGCCGAGCCGCGCAAGATCCTTGATCGTGAAGTAGCGATCGTCGACGACGAACGTGTACTTGTCGGTGTCCGGCGTCTGGGCGATCTCACACAGCGCGTCGGTGGCGGCCTGCAATTCGCCGCGGCGCGCGCGGATGACGCCGCGCAAATACAGCGCCGACGAGTACAGCCGGCTCTTGCGGCCGATCTTGACCAACTCGGCCTCGGCCGCACCCAGGTCGCCGGCGGCATAGGCCGCGCGCGCGCGCAGGTAGGCTTGCTCGCCGACCGCCCCCGGCGGCAGCGGCTCGGACAGCCGCAGCGCGTCGAGGCGCGCCAATACGCCGCGGTAGTCGCGCGTTTCGAGCGCGATGTCGACCGCGCGGCGGTGTGCGGGCGCGAAGTACATCGACGACGGGCCTCGCTCGAGCACGCGCACGAGCGTGTCGAGCGCCGACTCGTACGCGCCGCTCGCCGCCAGCGCGACGCCGAGCGCGTACTCGGCGTTCTGATATTCCACCGTGTCGGAAAAGTCGGTAAACCGCGGCGACTCGACGATGGCGTACAGGGCGACCGCCGCCTCGAACGGATTGCCGTCGGCCAACAGCGCCTCGGCGGCGCGTAGCTCCGCCGCGAGCGCCCTCTGCGAGCCGGTGTTCACGTCGATCAAGCCGGCGCGCTCGAGTTCCTGGAAGTAGTCGCCGATGGTCGCCTCGACCGGGTCGGCCGGTTCTTCCGCGGCCACGAACGGCAGCCCGCCGGGCGCGAGCGCGGCCGCCGCGAGCGCCGCCGCCAGCAGGACGCGGCCGCCGCGCGGCCGCCGCGGCCTAGTTCCGGTGCAGCTGTGCACGGCGAATGCCCTTGCCGTCCGCCCCCTCGCGGGTTTCGGTGTGGACGTCGGCGTCGAGGCGGAGGCGATAACTCCCGCGTTGCTTCTTCTTCCACGCATAGGGAATGTCCCCGTCGTCTTTCGCCGTGATGTCGACGACGACGAGCTTCCCGGCGGGGGCGAGCAGGGTGAACGAGCCGTCGACCGTCGACTGAAACCGGTCGTCGTCCTTGCCGGTCACCTCGATGCGCACCGACACGACGTGGCGCCCGGGCGCGACGAATCCCTCGAACCGAGGCGCGCGGTCGGCCGCGATCGTGCCCTGCGTGTCGTCGAACACGTTGGCGCCGTCGAGCCGGATCGTCGCGCGGTCCACCGCGTAAAACCGGCCGCTGGCGAAGTGGAGGCGAAGGCTCAGTTTGGTCGAGTACAAGGCGTCGCCCACCGCGGCAGCGCGCGCGCGCGAGCGAAACAGTTTGTCGCGCAAGCGCAGGTACTGCTTGCGGAGCGCGTCGAGGTCGGGCGGTGCGTCAGCGTCGGAATTCGCGCTCGCCGATGCCTCGGTCGCCGGCGGGGGCTTCGCGCCGGCCGCCTTGCTCTGGCCGCGTGCCGCCGGGGCCGCCGCGACGACCGCGAGCGCTACGAGCCCTGTGGGGATGCGTCGTGCCATCAGTTCCTCATCGGCAGAAACAAGGACAGTCCAGCCGTCGCGGACAGGTCGTTGACGAGAAAGGTCTCGTCGAGCAGCTCTTGCTGAAAGACGTGGTCGCGGACGTCGATCCGCAGCGCGGCGGCGCGCCCCAAGAACACCTTGAAGCCGACGCCGCCGGTCCCGGTGATGCCGCGGCTGGTCTGCGCGTCGACCACGCCGACGCCCGCGTCGACGTGGATGTCGAAGTGCAGGATGCTGCCGCCGAACCGAAACTTGCCGTGGATGGGCGACCAGATCAGCAGCGATTCGCCCAACCACACGCGAGCGAACGTTTCGTCGATCGTCCTGCCTCGCAGGTCTTCGATGGCCCGGATCAGCTCGGCGTCGGCGTGGGTCATCGACGCCGACAGTTCGACGGCGGTCTGTTCGGTCATGTGGAAGGTGTATGCGACGCCGGCGACGTAGGTCGCCGAATACAGATCGGATACGTAGTAGCCGCCGCCGATCGACAGCTCGTGGCGTTGTTGTTTGACGAACAGCGTGTCGCGGTGGCCGCGCCGCTGGCGTTTGACCGCCAGCCGGTCGGCGATTTCCTGATCGACGCAGCGACCGGCGGTCGAGGTGTCGGCGCGCGCCGTTGCCGGCGCCCACACCGCGGCGGCGAGCCACGCCGCGCACACCGCGCGCGTTACCAGGCCGGTGTCCACAGCGACAGCCCCAAGCTGGCGACGAGGTTGTTGGTGAGGCGGGTTTCGGCAACCGCCTCCTGCACGGCGATGACGTCTCGCAGGTCGAGGCGCACGGTGACGAAGCGGCTCGCGAACAGCTCGATCGCCATGCCGGCGTCGAACGTGATGCCCTGTACGGTGTCGTGAAACAGCCGTCCCGCGCCGAGCGCGAACATCACGTCCGAGTGGACGATGCTCCCGCCGATCTTCATTTTCGCGTGGATGGGCGACCACAGCAGGCCGCCCAGCGCGAGGTAGCCGGTTCCGGGAGACTCGAACCGATCGTCGCCGAAGAAGTCGGCCACCGGCCCGTCGAGGTCGAGCGCGATCGGCGTGGCGTCGAACGACACTTCGAGCCCGAGATCCTCGGTGAGCCAGTAGGCCGCCGCGCCGCCGTAGATGTACGACGTCGAAAACAGGTCCGCCGCGAACAGGCCTCCGCGCGCGACGAGCTGAATGCGGTCGTCTTTCGTGAACGGGCGCTTCTGGACGCCGCGCGGGCGGAGAGTGCGGCCGAGTTCGTCTTTGATCGATTGATCGAGACAGTTCGGCGGCGCGGTGTCGGACGGGGCGTCGGCCCGCGCCGCGCGTTCTGCCGCCCCTCCGAGCGCGGCGCCCACCCCGACTGCGACCACGGCCAGTCTCAGCACCCCTGAAAGGGTACGCTCCGGCTACCGTGCGGTCAACTCGTCGGAATGCCTAGAAATGTAGGGGGCTGTGGTCTAGCGACCACAAATGAAAACGAGTAGGATCGGCTCACGTGGGCGCCGAGCATCTGACGGGCACGACCATCCACCGCGAGGGGGGACCGCCGACGGTCAACCTGCGCCGCTGCAAGCTGGTGGTCCTCACCGGACCGGACCGCGGGGCCGAGTACGTCGTGTCGTCGGACGTCATCCGGGTAGGCAAGTCGGCCGACAACGACCTGACGCTGACCGACGAGACGGTGTCCCGCAACCACTTCGAGATCGTGCGCGACGGCAAGGGCTACTTGCTGCGCGACCTGCGGTCGACGAACGGCACGTTTCTCGACGGCGCCGAGATCAAGGAGGCCTACATTCGCGCCGGATCCGTGATCTCGGCCGGCGCCGTGGAACTGAAATTCACCCCGTTCGAGGAGCGGATCGAAATCCTGCCGTCCGACAAGGACCACCTCGGCGACATGGTCGGCCGGTCGATGGCGATGCGGGAGATCTTCGGCCTGATCGAGCGGATTGCGCCGACCGACGCGACAGTGCTGATCGAGGGGGAAACCGGCACCGGCAAGGACATGATCGCGCGCGCGATCCACCAATTGTCGCCGCGCCGCGATGGGCCGTTCATCGTCGTCGACTGCGGAGCGGTCGCCGGCACGCTGATCGAGAGCGAGCTGTTCGGCCACGAAAAAGGGGCGTTCACCGGCGCGAGCGCCCAGCGGCAGGGCGCGTTCGAGCTCGCCAGCGGCGGGACGGTGTTCCTCGACGAGTTGGGCGAGCTATCGTTGGATCTACAACCCAAGTTGCTGCGCGTGCTCGAGCAACGCGAACTGCGCCGGGTCGGCGGCAGCAAGGTGATCAAGGTCGATCTGCGCGTGGTCGCCGCGACGCGGCAAGACCTGCGCGCAGAGGTCGACAAGGGCAAGTTCCGCGAGGACCTGTACTTCCGGCTCAACGTCGTCCCGATCGTCGCGCCGCCGCTGCGCGAACGCAAAGAGGACATCCCGTTGCTCGTACGCCACTTCATCGACAAGCTGGCCGGCGGTGCGGCGCCGGAGATCCCGGAGAGCACGATGGCGGCGCTGTGCGCACACGACTGGCCGGGCAACGTGCGCGAACTGCGCAACGTCGTCGAACGGGCGCTGGCGCTCGGCACCGACGCCGGGCGACTCGTCGCACCGCTCGGCGACCAGCCGCTCGTCCTCGGCGGCGGCCGCGGCCCGCGCGTGGAGTTCGAGCCGGGGCTGTCGTTTCGCGAGCAGAAGGAACGGTGGAACGAGCAGTTCGAGAGCCGTTACCTCGAGTGGCTGCTGCGTCGCAACGGGGGCAACATCTCCAAGGCGGCGCGCGACGCCGACATGGACCGCAAGTACCTGCACAAGCTGCTCAAAAAGTACGGAATCGATCCCGCGTCGCTGTAGGCCAGTGCTCGCGCGGCGAGCGGGAGGCGGACTTCGGGCTCGGTCAGTAGCGCAGGCGCAGGCCGAGTTGCAGGACGAGCGCGTCGATCAGGCCGGTACTCGTCGCGTACTGGCGAGCGATGCCCGTCGGGTTTTCGCTCGGGCTTTCGGCCGGCAACTCCTTGTAGAACAGCACGTCCGCCTTGAGATTGAACATCACCTCGTCGAACACGCCCCAGACCTCACCGCCGGCGTCGTCCGCCGCGATGTAGCTGAGCTTCGCTCCGGCCAACACGTTGCGCAGCGGCGCGAGTTCCCGGTCGCCGGTGAAGTAGGCGCCGGCGGGCCCCTCGGTCTGGTAGAAGAACGCGTCCTTGAAGAACTTGGCTTGCGTCTGCTGGTAGAAGCGGCCCCGCAGCCGCACGAGCAGGGACGAGCCGACGTACTGGCTGTACGACATCTCGGCGGAGGCGGCCTCGACGCCCCAGGTGTCGGCGTAGCCGCGGACGGAGGCGCCGACGACGCCGCGCGCGCCGACCACGTACTTGTTGGCGCGCGCGAGCACGGCGAGGCGACCGCGCACGTCCGGGTGGTGCTCCTGTGCCTCGACCTGACCGACGCGCACGCGCCGGTACGGATTGCTCTGGAAGCCGTCGAGCACCGAGCCGTAGACGTTGATCTGGCCGACGACCGTCGGCGTGAAGTTTTGGGTGACCGACGCCTGCAGCGTGTCGATGGTCAGATCGCGCCAGACCGTGCCGGCGCCCGGGGTGCCGTCGTTCGCGATCGCCGGGCTGTCTTCGCCGAACAGGCCGCGCTTTTTGCACGTCTCGATCGACAGCGGACGATTTTCGAGCGCGCCGTTGGCGTCGGAGTTGTCCCGATCGCACACCTCGTCGAACGAGTGGCTGTACGACAGCGACAGCTGGGTGTTTTTGCCGGGCAGGAACACGGTCGCGCTCGCCCCGACCGACAGATTGACGTAGTCGCGCTCGACGCCGACGTCCGACGACAGGGCGAGCGACGCGGACCGGCCGGTGAACGACAGCGCGGCCGACCCGGCGTGGCGCGTGTCCGAGAATTCGGTGGCCGACGACACCGCGTCGACGGTGAACACCGCGGGTGTCGCTCCGCTCACGACGTCGGCGGTATAGCCGAGGTGAATGCCGACGACCGCTCCGAGGTCGAAGCCCACCCCGAACGACGGGTGGATCACGGTGAGGCCCTTGCCGCCCTGGCGCGGCTCCTGAAACCAGGTCGTCGCCGCCTCGATCGAGTCGTCGGCGCGCGCGGCCGCCGCGACCGCCGCGACCGCCACGCACGCGGCGACTGCCGTCGTGCGGCAGGCAGTCAGTTGCAGCCGCATCCGCCTCCCTGTGCACCGCGGCCGCCGGCCGCGGCTTCGCGATTGGTGAGCACGTGCTCGTCGGCGGCGGTCTCGGCGGCGTCCTCGTCGAACTGCATCGCGCGGTCGGCCAGGTGCTCCTTCTCCGAGGGGCGCACCGCGTAGCGGCCGCAGCCGGCCGCCGCCGCGGCGACCAGGCCCGCGAGCGCCGCCGCTTTCGTTCGGTCAGAAAAAGATCGCCAGCCCACCGCTGTACTCCTGGGAGTTGGTTGATCGGTCGGGGTCGAACACGGTCCAGTTGCGGAAGTCCGCGCGCACCGTGATCTGCTTTTTGAAGGTCAACTCGAAGCCGCCACCCGCGCACAGCGCGAACTGCGAGCCTTCCTCGCCGACGGGGGCGTCCGCCTTGTTGCGCACCGTTGCGCCTCCGAAGCACGCGTGGACGTTGGGACCGAGGGCGGAGCCGGGCCACAGGCGAAACGTCCAGCCGGCCCCGTACAAAAATACGTCCTGCTGCGCACGGGGGCTGAGCCCCGCGAACGCCTCGATCGCCCAGTGCTCGTCCACCAGCCACGCCGGCCGCAGGGCGAACACCCCCTCGTCGCCGAGTGCGCCGGCCGAAAACGACAGTTCGACGTCGGCGGTCGGCACGGGCGACGGGGCGAACAGCGCCCGCCGGGTCGCGCGCCACGCGCGCACCAGGGCGCCCGCGTCGTCGTCCTCGACGACCTCGAACGGGAAGACGAGTTCCCCGTAGATCCACCCGGTCGTCCCGTCCTCGAGTTCGACCTTGAACCAATAGCCGTCGGTGGCGCGCTTGACCACGGCGAACACGTCCCCGCGCTCGGCCGTGTACAGGCGCCGGAACGACGTCGCCGGCCCCGAGTAGACCGGCGCGCGCGACGTGATGACGCGGACGTAGGAGTCGGCGGCGGCTCGGCCGGGTGCCGCGCACAGCGCGGTGGCGATCGCGCAAGCCGCGGTGGCGATGCGGGCGGTCAACATCCGTCGGGGAACCACGCGCAGAAGATCTCCTCGGCCATGGAGCCGGGCTCGATCAGGTCGCCGCCGCCATGCGGGTCCACGCCGGCCAGCGGCTTGGTGAGAAACGGACTGGCGCCGGGCGTGCCGCAGTTGAGGAACCGGGTCACCACGTCGTAGTTTTGTTGCAAGTCCCCGGGCGACGGCGGGTCGTTGACGATCAGGCGCAGCGCGGACCGCCCGCTGGCCCGCTCGTGGCACCCGCCGGCGGCGACGCAGTTGTACGGCGCATCGGGCGCGGCGATCAGGTTGGGCCACAACTCGGTGTCGAAGTAGGCGCGGTCCGGCCGGCACAGCGCCGGCGCGGGCGGCTCCTGGCCGAGGTCCACGGTCGGGCAACCGGCCGCGAACGCGGCGGCCCACGCGGCTGCGACGCGGATCGCCCAGCCGCGCAGCCGCGCGGGTGCAATGCGGGCTCGTCCCCCCGTGGGACCCCAGTAAACTGGCTGCCAGGACATGCGAGCGGCCCGAAGCATCCTACACCCCCTCGACACGACTTGTCATGTTCGGGCAAGGTGAGATCTCCGTGAGCAGGCAGGACAGCGCGTTCGACCGGGCCAAGACCCAGCCCGCGGACCATTTCGCGGTGCGCGGCGTGCGCAGTCCGCTCGTGGGCCGCGACGCCGAACTCGCGGCGATGCGCGACGCGCTCGCGACCGCAGTCGACTTCCAGGCGCCGCAGATCGTGACGGTGATCGGCAACCAGGGCACCGGCAAGACGCGCCTCGTCGCGGAGCTGATCGAGCGCCACGTTGCGCCGCCGGTGCGCGTGTTCTGCGGCCGCAGCTCGCAAAACGGCCCGAAACACGAGGCGCTCGCGACGTATTTGCGCGATCGGTTCGCCATCAAGGAATCGGATCCGCGCGAGCGCCAAATGGCGGTGTTCCGCCGCGAGGTCGAAGCGGTGTTCGGCGATGCGCGCATCGGCGAGGTGCTGCACTTCCTCGGCGGGTTCCTCGACCTGCACTTCCCCGACTCGCCGTTTTTGCGGGTGCTCAAGGACAACCCGGAGCAGCACGCCGAGATCGCGCGGACGGTGCTGCGCCGTTTCATCGAGATGGACGCGGCGCGCAGCCCGCTGGTGATGGTGTTCGACGACCTGCAGTGGGCCGACGACGACACGCTGCGGCTATTGCGCGAGGTCGCCGCCGGGCTCGGCGGCTCGGCGGTCGTGCTGATCGCCTGCACTCGGCCCGACATGCTGATTCGCTGCCCGCAGTGGGCCGACGCGGGGACCGACCATCTGCGCATCGAGCTGCGCAATCTGCCGGACGACGCCGCCGAGGACATGTTTCGAAAACTGCTGGCCCGGTGCGGCGACGTGCCGGAGGACATCGTCGAGGACGCGGTCGAGATGACCGGCGGCAACCCATACTTCCTCGAGGAACTGGTCCGCTTGTTCCTCGCGAACGGCACGATCGACGCCACCGGCGAGCGGTGGGCGCTCGACCCGGACAAGGCCGCGGCGACCGAACTGCCCATCTCGATCGAGGAGGCGATCGAGGCGCGGATCGCCGCGCTGGAGGCCGCCGAGCGCGACGTGCTCGAAAAGGGCGCGGTATTCGGCCACGTGTTCTGGACCGGCGCGATCGTCGCGATGCAGCGGATCGAGGCACACGAGCGCGAGCGGGCGGCGCGCGCGGACAGCGCGCCGGTGCCGCCGCGGCCGAACTTGTCGTACGAGTGGACCGCCGAGTCGGAGCCGATCCGCTACCAGGTCGAACGCATCATCGACGACCTGGTCGAGCGCGACTACCTGCTGCGCCTCGAGCCGGAGGACTCCACGATCGCCGGCGACGTCGAGCTCGTGTTCAAGCACAACCTCGAGCGCGAGCTGGTCGCCAAGAGCACCGAGCCCAGCCGCCGCGCCCGCTACCACCGCGTCGCCGGCCAGTGGCTGGAGGCACGCCTGTCCGACCGCTCCGAGGAGCAGCTCGAGTTCCTCGCGCAACTGTACGAGCGCGGAGGCGACCGGCGCCGCGCGGCGCGCTGTTACCTCGCCGGCGGCGACAAGGCGCGGGCGCGCTACGCGAATGCACAGGCGGTCGAGCTGTACACGCGGGGCCTGGCGATGCTCGAGGACGACGACGCGCTCGCGCGCCTCGAGGCGCTGCACAACCTCGGGGACGTCCTCGATCTGGTCGGCCGGACGGACGAGGCGCTCGCGCGGTTCTCGGAGATGCTTCAGGCGGCGTGGCTGTTCGACAACCAGGCCAAGGCCGGCGCCGCCCACGGCCGACTCGGCCGCATCTACCGGCGCCGGGGCGAGTACGACCGCGCGATGGATCACCTGCGCGAGGCGCACCGCCTGTTCGAGCGCGCGCGCGACCAGCGCGGCGTCGCGGGTGCACTCGACGACATCGGCCGCGTCCATTGGCTGCGCGGCCAATACGCCCAGGCGCTCAACTACTATCGCCAGGCGCTCGCGATTCGCCGGGCGCTCGGCGACCGCCGGTCGATCGCGCTGTCGCTAGCGAACATCGGCCGGGTACACCGCGACTCGGGGGCGTTCAAGGCGGCGGTCGAGCAATTCCGCGAGGCGCTCGACCTGCGGCGCGACGCCGGCGACATGCAGGGGGTCGTGCAGTCGCTCGTCGACCTGGGCGGTGTCCACGCCGACGACGACAACTTCGAGATGGCGCTCGACCTGTTGCGCGAAGGGCTGACCATCGCCGTGGACATCGGCGACAAGCTGGCGGAGGCGCAGGTGCTGTCGCTGCTGGCCGAGTGCGAGGGCAACGTTGGCCACGTCGACGACGCGCTGGCCCACCTGGCCCGCGCGCTCGAGTTGGCGCGCGCGCTCAGCGACCGCGCCACGCTGGCCGAATCGCACCGGCGGCTGGCGGCCATTCACCTGGCCGCGGGCGACGCCGCCAAGGCGCGCGACGAGGCGGACCGAGCCCTGCGGCTGGGCGAGTCGATCGGCTCGGCCGTGCACGTCGGCACGGCTCACCGGGTGCTGGGGGCCGTGCTCGCCGCCGGGCCGTTGCCGCCGGCGGACCGGGCGGCGACCGAGGAACACTTCCGTAAGGCGGTCGACATCCTCGGCGAACTCAACAACGCGATCGAACTCGCGCGCTGCTATCGCGCGTACGCCGCGTTTCGCGAGCGGTGCGGCGACGCCGCATCGGCGGCCGAACTGCGCCGCCGCGCCGACGAGATCTTCGGCCGGTTGCGCGGCGCCGCCGCGGTGGAGTAGGGCGTGGCGCCGCCGTCGAGCGCACAGGCCGCCGCGCGCCGGCCGGGCACAGGTCGCCGTCGGGCCGCCATGCCGCACCGCGCGGGCCGTCCCGATGCGGAGGCGGTGTGACCGGCGACCCGCGCATCGATCTCCCGGTGGCCCGGCCCGCGCGCACCGTGTGCCGCGTTTTGCGCGGCGCCGGCCACGAGGCGTACGTCGTCGGCGGCGCGGTCCGCGATGCGCTGCTCGGCCGCCCGGTGGCCGAATGGGACGTGACGACCGGCGCGCTGCCCGACGAGGTGATGGCGCTGTTTCGCCGGACGATCCCGACCGGCGTCGACCACGGCACGGTGACGGTGGTCATCGGCGGCACGCCGATCGAGGTGACCACGTACCGTGGCGAGGGAACCTATTCCGATGCGCGCCGCCCGGACGAGGTGCACTTCGGCGTGCCGCTGCGAGAGGACCTGGCGCGGCGGGATTTCACGATCAACGCGATCGCGTACGACCCGGACAGCGGTCGCCTCGTCGACCCGTTCGACGGGCGCGGCGACTTGGAGCGGCGCGTGTTGCGGGCGGTCGGGGATCCGCGCGAGCGGTTTCGCGAGGACGGCCTGCGCGTGATGCGCGCAGTCAGGTTTGTGGCGGCGCTCGGCTTCGATGTCGATCCCGCGACCGAGGCGGCGATCCCCGGCGCGCTGCCGTCGTTGCGCAAGGTGTCGGCCGAGCGCGTGCGCGTCGAGCTGTTCAAGTTGCTCGCGGCGCCGCATGCGGCACGCGGGCTCGCCGTCGCGGAGCGCACCGGCGTGCTCGACGCGATCCTGCCCGAGCGCAGCGAGCCGATCGCCGTCGTCGACGCGCTGCCGCCGGACGCGCCGCTGCGGTTTGCCGCGCTGATCGCGGGCGCCGACGCGCGCACGGCGGGACGCGTCGCCCGCCGCCTGCGGCTGTCGAACGAGGACCGCCGCCGCGTCGAGCGCGCGATCGAACACGGCCGCGCGGCCTACGGACCGGGCTGGACCGACGCCGACGTTCGCCGGTTCGTCGCGCGCGCCGGCCGGGCGCACGCGATGGACGCCGCACTGGTGGCGCGCGCCGTGCACGGCGCCGCGGACCTGCCCGATCGCGTGCGCGCGGTGCTCGACCGCGGCGAGCCGGTGGCCGTCGGCGACCTGGCGATCACCGGCGCGGACGTGATGCGCATTCTGGGCGTGCCGCCGGGGCCCGAGGTCGGCCGGGCGCTCGACCGCCTGCTGGACGCGGTGCTCGAGGATCCGTCGCAGAACACCCCCGACGCGCTCGCGGCGCGGCTGGCCGCCGGGGAGTGACCGGCGGTCATCGGGGCGACCGCCGCGACAGCGACGCGCGCGCGTCGACCACGACGGCTCCCTCGCCGCGCGGGGCGACGATGACGCGGGCGAGATCGAGCCGGTCGAACGCGTCGTCGTGCACGGCGACCATGTGCGACGCGCGGACGAGCAACTCGGCGAGCGCGTCGCGGTCCGGCTCGGCGTCGCCGGCGCGGGTCGCCTCGACCGCGCGCACGAGCTCGGCGGCGTCGACCGCGCGCAACGGTGCCGGCGCGGCGACTGGCGGTGCGCCGGCTACGTGGACCACCGCCGTCCACCCGAGCGCGTCGTCGCGGACGATCTGCGCGCGCACCTCCCGGCCCGCAGGTGGCGTTTCGCGGACGATGACCGGCGACCCCTCGGGCAGACCGGCCTCGCGCGTCACGGTGACGAACGCGCGCCGCACGTCGGGCGCGTTCCACAAATCCACCTCCACGGGGCAGCCGTCCGGTTCGGGCGGCGCGTCGGCGCTCCACGGCTTGACCTGGACCGGAAACCCCGCGCGTTTCGCCAGCCGAGTCGCCGCCGACGGGGTCGCCGCGACCGCCTGGCGGGTGACGGGCACGCCCCAGGCGCGCAACATGACCTTGGTCTCGTGGTCGCCGGCGCGGCCGACGAGCTGGCGCAGCTGGCGGTCGAATCGCTCGTCGTCCACATCGAGCGGTACGTCGGCGTCGCCGGGGGCAGCCGGGCCGAGCCCAGCGGCGATGCGCTGCGCGCAGCGGCCGGCCAACGTCGCCGCCGCGATCGCGGCGCGCAGGCCGACGAGCGCGACCGCGCTGCCGGCGACGAGCGCCTCGGCGCGGCCGACGACCGGCACGACCAGCGCGTTGCCGACGCGGGTCGGCGCGCGTCCGGCGAGTTCGGCGCGGTCGACGAGCGCTACGTCGGCAGGGCCGGCGCCGGCGGCGTCGCGGTACAGCGGCGCCGCGCGGTCGCCCGCCGCGGTCGGCTCGGAGGCCAACGCCGTCGCCGACAGCGCCAGCCACGTGCCGGGCGGCGCGACGACGGCGACGCGCGGGCCAGGCGGCAACCCGTACGCCGACAGCAGGGCGAGCAGCTCCAGCCACGTGTCGGGATCGGCACAGACGACGGCGCCGTGCGCGCGCAGGTGCGCGAGCGCGGCGGCTCGGCGCGCGGCGGCGTCACCGCCGGCGCGCTCGTAGGCGGCGAGCACGGCGACGGGGTGGCCGCCTGCGGCGGCGCGCGCACAGGCGGGCGCGAGGACGGCCGCGTCGTCGGGGGTCGGCGGCGTAGTCGGTGCATAGGCAACCGGCCCGGCGCCTTCGGCGACCGCGTCGGCGACCGTGGCCGACACGAACGTCCGGATGCCGCGCACCTCGAGCACGCGCGCGACCTGGGCCGCGAGGCCGTCGGCGTCGGTGACCACGTGGACCCGCGGCCCGGTGACCTGGCGCGCCTTCGTTACCACGCGCGTCCTCCTGCGTCGGCGAACAGGTGGTCGTCGCGCAGGCGCTCGAACAACGCCCGGCCGTCGGGTAACAGGACCGGCTGGCGCGGCATGCGCGCCGGACGAGTGGCGCCCGCCAGCGACCTGCGGTACCGGAGCTCGGCCGCCGACAGGCCGACCGCTTCGAGGTCGAACTCTTCGATCGACGGCGCGTCGGGCGGTCGACGCGTGCGCGGGGACTCGTCGAGTTCGCGGTCGGCGTCCCGCTCCGGCGCCACGTCCGGCAGCGGCCGGTCGAAGCGCGCGACGCCGACCACCGCCGGCAGCGGCGTCGACACGGTGTACACGCGACCCGCGCGGCGGATCGCCGCGACGAGTTCGGCCGGATCGCCCTCGGCGCGCACGTCGACGGCACCGGTCACGTGCATCACGTCGAGCTGTTCCGCGACGGCCGCGGCGATCGCGCCGCAGCCCTCGTCCTCGGAACGGTCGCCGCACACGACGAGATCGTAGCCGACGCGCGCGGCGGTCGCCGCGAGCACGTGGGCGACGCCGACCGCGTCGAGGGCGGGCAGGATCGGGTCGAACACCCGCACGGCGGCGTCGCATCCCGCGCGCAGCGCCATCGCGAGCACGCGATCTTCGCGCTGCGCCGGGCCGGCCGCGATCGCGGTGATGCGCGCGCCGCGAGTCGATTGTATATGCAACGCAGCGCGCAGCGCGGCGCGTTCGCACACGCCGAGCACGTCGTCGGCCGGCTCGCCCTCGGGGCTGCCGCGCAGGCGGCGAGCGAGCAGCAGCACGCGCAGCGGCGGCGGGGCGGTCACGGGACCGCCTCGATCAGCGCGGGCACGACGTCGCCGACGGGGCCGATCACGCCGTAGCTGGCCACCCGGAAGATCGGGGCGGCTGGGTCGGTGTTGATCGCGACGATCTCGGCGTCGGCGGCGACGGCGCCGAGGTGGGCGAGCGAACCGGACGCCGCACACGCGACGTACAGCCGCGGTGCGACGTGCCGCGCGCCGACGCCGACTTCCCGCGATCGGGGCGCGAGGCCGGCGGCGCACGCGGATCCGGTCGCGCCGAACGCTCCGCCGAGCCGCTCGGCGAGGTCGCGGACGAGGGCGACGTCGCGGTCGCTCCGGACGCCGGCGCCGACGGTGACGACGACCGTCGCGCGATCCAGGTCCGCGCCGTCGTCGTCGGTCTCGTCGAGGACGGCCAGCGGCGCGGCGGCGCGGACCGGCACGTCGATCCACTGAAGCTGCGCGTCTCCGGCGCGGCCGCGGCTCGGGGCGAACGCGCCGGTCGACACGGTGGCGACGACGGGCCGGTCGATTTCGGTGACGGTCAGGCGGCGCAGCCACCGCGCGTGAAACAGCGGTCGCGACAGCACGAGATCGCCGCGCGGCCCGCACTCGATCGACGGCTCGGCCACGAACGCGCCGCCGAGCCGGGCGGCCAGGCGCGGCGCGATGTCGCGGCCGGCCGGAGTGGCCGCCATCAGGATCAGCAGCGGCCGCGCCGGCTCGATCGCATCGTACAGCGCCGCGCCGTGCGGCTGCCACGCGGTGGGCGCGCCGAGGGCCGCCCCCCGCAGCGCGACGACCCGATCGGCCCCGCGGCGTCCCAGCGCATCGCGGTCGTCCCGCGCATCGGCGTCCGGCGGCCCCGCGGTGACGGCCACGAGCGGCGCGCCCAGGGTCGACGCGATCAGGCGGCCCTCGCCCAGCACTTCGAGCGACGCGCGTGCGGGCCGATCCCCCTCGCGTTCGATGAAGACGACGACGCCAGCCACCAACCCACGACGCTATCGAACCGGCCGAAACGGGTCAAGAAACCGCGTCGCGGGCGCGAACGGGCCGCCGCGGAGCCGCAGTCAGCGCACCCGGCGGGACGCCACGCCGGCGCCGGGGCGCAACGGGCACCGGCCGGTACAGACGTCGACCTCCCAACCATGCCGGTCGCACACGAGCGCGCCGCCGTCGACGAAGCCGGACGACAGCGGCCCGCCGTCGTGCGGGCAGCGGTCGTCGACCGCGTACGCGCTGCCATCCGGCAGCACGACCAGCGCGACCGGCCGGCGGCCGAGCCGGGCGGGCACGACGCAGCCGGGTCGGGCGCGCCGCAGCGCCTGCCGCACCGTCGGCCGGTCGACCGGCGCGCCGGGGGCGAGACCCTCGATTGCCGCCGGCTCTGCGAGATCCAGCGCCGCGGCGAGGCTGCGCTTCGTCGCCACACCGCGACGCTAGCAGGCCGGGGTGACAGCGGGCGCGGCGGCGCGTCGCGGGCCGTAGCCGGTTCACTGCGACGGGTTCACTGCGACCGTCGTTCTCACTGGCGGCTACAGTAGCCAGGCGCCCGCCGGTCGCTTGCGTCACACGGCCCGCCAAGTTCTCGGAATTCATTTGCCGCCGAGGGCGGGGAAGTGGCATGTCGATTGCTCTTGTGCCGGGACAAGCCGAAGAGTCCGGCCGGCGAGACGCAGGACGCGAACACGCAGCGCAACTACCTCCAAGCGTCCGACAGGCACCCCCCAACCCAACGTAACGCGGGCCGGCTCTTCGCTTGTTTTTTTCTCGGCCCGCGTCACCGCGCCGAGCCCTCGGCGATCGCGCGCTGGCGCAGCCAGTGGTCGCACAGCACGATGGCCGCCATCGCCTCGACGATCGGGACGGCGCGCGGCAGCACGCACGGGTCGTGGCGACCGCGCGGCGCGATCGTCGTGTCGTTGCCCTCGACGTCGACGGTCGCCTGCGGCCGCAGGATCGTCGCCGTCGGCTTGAACGCCACGCGGACGTCGATCGCCTCGCCGTTGCTGATGCCGCCCTGGATGCCGCCGGATCGGTTGGTGCGGGTGCGCACGCGCTCTCCGTCGCGATAAAACAGGTCGTTGTGCTCGGAGCCGCGCATCGCCGCGCCCGCGAAGCCCGAGCCGATCTCGACGCCCTTGGCCGCCGGCAGGCTCATCATCGCCTTCGCCAGGTCCGCGTCGAGCTTGTCGAATACGGGGTCGCCGAGCCCCGGCGGCACACCGCGCGCGACGACCCGCACGATGCCGCCGAGCGAGTCGCCGTCGCGGCGGGCGGCGGCGATCGCGTCCATCATGTGCGCCGCCGCGCCCGCGTCTGGACACCGGACGGGCGTGCGGTCCACGTCGTCGGCGGTGACCGCCATCGCGTCGACGTCGGCCCGCAGCGTGCCGACCTGGTCGACCCACGCGACGATGTCGATGCCGGCCGCGGCGAGGACGCGCCGGGCGATGGCTCCGGCGGCGACCCGGCCGACCGTCTCGCGCGCACTCGCGCGTCCGCCGCCCGGCCACGCGCGGATGCCGTACTTGGCGTCGTAGGTGTAGTCGGCGTGCGACGGCCGGTACTTGGTCCGCATCTCGTCGTAGTCGCCGCCGCGCGCGTCCTCGTTGCGAACCAGCAGCGCGATCGGCGTGCCGAGGGTGAGGCCTTCGAACACGCCCGACAGGATTTCGACCCGGTCGGATTCCCGGCGCTGGGTGACCAGGCGCGACTGCCCCGGGCGGCGGCGGTCGAGTTCGCGCTGGATCGCGGCCTCGTCGAGGGCCACGCGCGGCGGGCAGCCGTCCACAACCGCCCCCACGGCCGGCCCGTGGGATTCGCCCCAGGTCGTCACCCGGAACAACCTGCCGAAACTGTTGCCCATATGGTCGAGACTACCACTTGCGTCGCGCGCGCCCTGCGAATACCGTACGCGGTCAGCGATGAAGACCTACAAACCGGAAGAGAAGCGCGTCGTCGGGTTCTTCGGTCACCGCGGATCGGGCAAGACGAGCCTCGTCGAGGCGTGCTTGTTCGACGCGAAGGCGACCACGCGGCTCGGCAGCGTCGAGCAGGGCACGCTCCATCTCGAAAGCGACCCGGAGGCGCTCGAGCGGCTGATGACGGTGCAGACGAACGTGGGGTTCGTCGAGTGGGAAGGCGTGTGGGTCGGGATGATCGACACCCCTGGCGACGCCAACTTCTGGGGAAACACCGCGCGCGCGTTCCGCGCGGTCGACGCGGCGGTGCTGTGCGTCAGCGGGGTCGACGGTCTCGAACCGCAGACGTTCCGCTGCGTCGAGGTGTTTCGCGAGCAGAAGATCCCGTTCGCGGTGTTCGTCACGAAGGTCGACAAGGAGGCGCAGACGTACGACGACGTCATCGCCGAGATCAAACAGGAGCTGTCGGCCAACGCGGCGGTGCTCGCGCTGCCGATCGGGCTCGGCCCCGACTTTTCCGGCGTGGCCGCGCTCCTGAGCGGCAAGGCCTTCCTCAAGGACGGCGCGGTCGGCGACGTGCCGGGCGACATGGCGGGAGCCGTCGACGCCGCGCGCGAACAGCTCGTCGATGCGGTGGCCGCGTCGGACGACGCGCTGATGGAGAAATACCTCGAGGAGGGCAGTCTCGGCGAGGACGAGTTGGCGACCGGGTTGAAGGCCGGCTTCCTCAAGGGGGAGGTGCTGCCGGTGTTCGTCGGCGCGCCGACGCTGGATGTGGGCGCGCGCCCGCTGCTGAACTTCATCAAGGCGGCGTTCCCGACGCCGCTCGAGCGCCCGGTGCTCAAGGGGACCAAGAACCTGCGCGAGGACGCGCCGCTCGAGCGCCGTCCCGGCGAGGGGGCGCTGGTCGCGCAGGTGTTCCGCACCCACTACGACCCGTTTGCCGGCAATCTGTCGTACGCGCGCATCTACTGCGGGGAGATGGCGCCGTCACAGGACGTGTACAACGCCACGAAGGAGGCGACCGACCGCCCGTCGCACATCTATTTCCCCATGGGCGGCACGAAAAACGGCGTGGAGTGCAAGAAGGCCACGACCGGCGACCTCGTCGCGCTCACCAAGCTCAAGAACACCTCGACCGGCGACACCCTGTGCGACAAGAGCGAGCCGTTCTGTCTGCCGCCGTTCGAGGAACCGGAGGCGCTGCTCAACTTCGGCATCGCGGCCAAGAGCAGCAAGGAAGAGGACAAGGTGTCGCAGGCCATCCAGAAGATGCGCGAGGAGGATCCGTCGCTGCGGTTCGAGCGCGATCCGCAGACGAAGGAGATGCTGCTCGGCGGCCTCGGCCAGGCGCACATCGACTACGTGGTCAACACGCTCAAGCGCCAGGGGCTCGAGGTGGTCCTCAAAGAGCCCAAGGTGCCCTACAAGGAGACGATCCGGGCGCCGATCCGCAACATCGAAGGTAAACACAAGAAGCAGACCGGCGGCAGCGGCCAGTTCGGCGTGTGTTACATCCACATCGAGCCGCTCCCGCGCGGCAGTGGCATCGAGTTCGAAAACCAGATCGTCGGCGGCGCGATTCCTCGCCAGTACATCCCGTCGGTCGAAAAGGGCATTCGCGACGCGCTCAAGCGCGGGCCGCTCACCGGACACGAGGTGGTCGACGTCAAGATCACGCTGTACGACGGCAAGTACCACTCGGTCGACTCGTCGGACATCGCGTTCCAGACCGCGGGGCGCAAGGCGATCAAGGCGGCGTTCACCGACAAGCAGGCCAAGCCGGTCATCCTCGAGCCGTACATGCGGCTCGACGTGCAGTGCCCGGCCGACATGGTCGGCGACGTGATGGGCGACCTCAACGGCCGCCGCGGGCGCGTCCTCAACATGGAGACCGAGGGCAAGCGCGGCAAGATCAGCGCGTCGGTGCCGATGGCCGAGGTGCTCAAATA